>CACAWM010000001.1 GCA_902536205.1 uncultured Pelagibacteraceae bacterium
AATAAATGTAAGTCTACGGGTCTAGATCCAATAGCACACCCACCAGGTAAAGAAACTTTCGCTTTCTTGTATTTTGTTAAAAGAGAACCTAAAACCAATACTCCAGCGCGCATTGTTTTTACAAGTTTATAAGGAGCCAAAGTATTTATATTTTTTTCTTTATTTTTAATTTCAATAGTATTCTTTTTTTTTATTATTTTCGTTTTCAGTCCAATAAAATTTAATAGTTCAACCATTGTAAATATATCTTTTACCAAAGGAACATTCTTTATTGTTACTTGATTAGAAAGGATAGAAGCTGCTAAAATTGGTAAGGTGGCATTTTTAGATCCCGAAATAGAAATTTTCCCACTTAAATCTCTACTACCTTTAATTATAAGCTTTTGCATTAAAAAGATTAAACTTTTGGAAGAGTGACGCCTTTTTGTTTCATATACTTACCTTTTCTATTAGCGTAAGTTACACTTGGTCTCTCATTGCCTTTTAAAAAGATAAATTGAGCCACACCCTCATTAGCATAAATTTTTGCTGGTAATGGAGTAGTGTTTGAAAACTCTAAAGTTACATGACCTTCCCACCCGGGTTCCAAAGGCGTTACATTCACAATTATTCCACATCTTGCATAAGTAGATTTCCCTAAACAAATAACCAAAATATCATCAGGAATTTTAAAATATTCTATTGTTCGAGCTAACGCAAAGGAGTTTGGTGGAATTATACATTCTTTTCCAACTTTCGTTATAAAGCTCTCTTTTTTAAAAATTTTTGGGTCAACTATACCAGAGTTTACATTAGTAAAAATTTTAAATTCATTCGATACTCTAGCATCGTATCCGTAAGAAGATAAGCCAAAAGATATTTTACCTTTTCTTACTTGCTTATCTACAAAAGGCCTAATCATTCGCTTTAGTTTTGCCGCTTTTTTAATCCATTTGTCTGAAAGAACAGTCATTTTTTCTTTTTTTCTATTTTAATTTTTTTTCTTTTTTTAAGATTTTTTTTTAAAGCAGCCTCACGGCTTTTGATAAGAGAATCTTTTTTTTCAAAAGATTTCATTTAAAAATTAATTTTTATCTGGGTTTGTTAAATCCTCTAAAGTTATAGGCTTATCAATGTCATGCATTAATTTTTCTTTGGACTCTTTTAAGTTAATCGTTGAACGTTTAGCTCTCCTTTGCTCAATTCTTGCTTTCCGCTTAGCCTCCTTTTTCATGGCTTTATCGCCTCGAGTAGATTTGTAATCGTAGTGAATTCCCATATTGAGCGTCCCTTCATTAATTTCTAAATTTACTTCTTGAAGCTCTGTTTTGCAAGCCTCTAGATTTAACCTTCTGAATAATTATAAATAATATCGACAAAATTACGGCAACTAGTACATCTTGGAGTGGTGTTGCATTTGGAAAACCATAATTCCATATTATTACTAAAATTAACCATACCAACCAATTAATTTTTTTAATCATCTATTTTACAACCTTGCTCGTTACAATTTTTACCTGAATTAATTTTATTAAAAAAATCTACAGCTCTTATTGCTGTCATCATATGATTTTTATAAATATTAATATAACCATTAAGACTTACAGATAGTTTCTTTGCCTCTTCCATCAATCCACATCTTATTAAATTTATAAGCATCACAGCATTACCATTTGGAATTGTATTGTCACCTATGTCTATTGGCTTGAAAAAAGTATCTTGATTATTTTTAGGATTTTTTTGAAAGATGTTTTTATCTCTTAAGAAAAATTTATTTATTGCCTCTTTAGATAAATTTCTGGCTAATTCCTTGTATTTGAAATTCATAGTTATGTCTGACAAGTCATTAATTGCATTAATTAAAAAGGCATAATCTTCAATAAAAACAATATCTTTTGAGTAACTATGGTGAATTTTATTTTTTATATATTTTTTTTCAATTTTTAAGAAAAACTCTTCAGCTAATTTTAAATATCCACTATTTGGCAAAATTTCATTTGCAGAAATCAATGCGCTAATCATTAAACAATTTAAATCAAGTTGAGTTTTATCGTCAAAAAACGGTTTTTCTCTTTTTAATCTTATTTGTAAAAGTTTATTTAAAATTTGTTCAGTGGGTTTTTGCTTTTCAACTAGAATGATTTTATTTTCCCAATTTCCCTCTGGCTTAATATCAAAATATTGCCCGATATTTTCTATATCTTTTATTTCACTATAAGAATAAATATAATATTTACCTTCTTCACCCTCGCTATCTGCGTCGTAAGCAGAGCCAAGAAAACCCTCTTTATTAAGAAAGTTTTTAGTTAAAAAATTAATTGTTTGTTTTAGTTTTTCTTTAAAATAATTTTCTGAGTTAATTTTGCAATATTTTGAGAGTAATAATATAAATTGTGTATTGTCATAAAGCATTTTCTCAAAATGTGGAATTACCCAATCTTCATCGACTGTATACCGAGCAATACCACCTTCGACATGATCATATATCCCTTTCGAACAAAGTTGCTTAATAATTAGTTCTACTGGTTTTAAATACTTTAAGTCGTTAGATGTATTATAAAAATAAAGTAAAGTTTCAAATAGATTAAAAGTAGGAAATTTAGGAGCACCTTTATAGCCTCCCTTAACTGGGTCTAAATGACTTAAAGACATTTCTAGAATAGATTCAAGATCTTGATTTAAAACAGAAGTTTTTTTCAAATTTAAATTTTTTATAATTAAATCTTTTTGATTAATTATTTTTTCTCTTTGATCTTTGTAAGCATCAGAAACTTTTTTAAGAATTTCTTTAAATGATGGTAAACCATGTTTTGACTCTTTTGGAAAATAAGTTCCTCCCATAAATGGAATACCATTTTCGTCTAAAAACATAGTTAGAGGCCATCCACCTCCAGTTTGATTTAATAATTGGAATGAGCTTTGAAAAATAAAATCTAGATCTGGTCTTTCCTCTCTATCAACTTTTATATTTACAAAAAGGTCATTCATTAATTTTGCAGTTTCAATATCTTCGAAACTTTCATGGGCCATGACATGACACCAGTGGCAACTTGCATATCCAATACTTAATAGAACTGGCTTTTTACTTTGTTTTGAAAATTGCAAAGTTTCCTTGGACCAAACCTGCCAATTAACTGGATTATCTTTATGTTGTTTAAGATAAGGACTTAAATCATTAGATAAAACATTTTCATTAATTTTTATCATCAAAAAACTTTTTTTTTAATATTAAGGAAATGATCATAAGAAAAGCAAACATAAAAATTGGAGAATAAATATCTGGAGATAATACAAAATCAATCATGCTAAATTCTTCAGATTGTTCTACATAAGAATTCAGTCCTGCTCCTATTGTGTTAAAAATAAAAAATCCAGGAATAAACCCAAAAAAACTTGATAAAAAATAATTTAATTTTTTCATTCCAAATAAAATTGGAATTAAATTTTGTAATCCAAATGGTACACCCAAACCTCCGATAAATCTATAAATAAAAAAATAGTAAAATTCATTTTTTTTAAATAAGAGAATATGCTTATTAAATTTTTGCTCTAAAATTTTCTTTACTAGATCTCTAAAGAAAAAATTCCCAATAGAATACAAAATTAACGCTCCTACCGAAATTGAAACAACTGAAATTAATGTGCCAAGCCACTGGCCAAATAATATTCCAGAGATAATTAATATCGGTGATCCAAACCCAAGAAGGGCTACCCAAAAAATTGCAAATAAAAAAAAATAAATTAAATTTGTTATTTTGTTGCTTGTTGAAAAATAATTTAAATCTTCTTGAAGTTCTTTGTAGTAGGAAAAATCTTTTAATCTACTAATCTCAATTCCTGTAAAAATAAAATATAAGAATGCAATAAGTATAATTAAGTAAGAAATACCTAAAAATAATTTTAAATTTTTACTCATAATTTACCTGTACAATAGACAACAATTAAAATATATACCTTTAAATATTTATGAAAAGAACATATCAGCCAAGCAATTTAGTAAGAAAAAGAAGACATGGTTTTAGAGCAAGAATGGCAACCAAAAATGGAAGACAATTAATAGCTCGAAGAAGAGCCAAAGGAAGAAAAACTCTATCTACATAAATTAAATGGTGAAGCTTGAAAGTTTAAAAAAAAGCTACCAATTCAAAAAAGCTCTTAAAGAAAAAAAAATTCATACTGATTATTTTTCTCTTTTTGCAGCCAAAAATTTTTTTAACCCAAAGCAAAAAACCAATCTACTAATAAGTTTCGTTATGAAAAAAAAAATTGGAAATGCGGTTAAAAGAAACAAAATTAGAAGAAAATTAAAAGCAATAGTTCAAAAATTATTAAAAAAAAGGGGTGCAATTAATAAGGATTACACTTATATAGTTTTCGGTAAGTCTAATGCTTATGCTCAAAAACAAGATGTGCTTTTGCCATTAATGGAGAAAAGTTTTAGTAAATTAAAAAAGTAAAATGACAAAAATTCTTATTTTCATAATCAAAATTTATCAATATTTTATATCTCCACTCTTAGGAGGTAGATGTAGATTTTTACCTACTTGTTCAGAGTATTTTATTGAAGCACTTAAAACTCAAGGCTTAATAATAGGAATTAAATTAGGTATAAAAAGAATTTTAAAATGTCATCCATTTAAGAAACTTGGCGGCAGTCATGGTTTAGATTTTGTTCCTATTCAGAAAGATAAAAAGGGTAGCAATAATGGATAGAAATGTTTTTGTTGCAATTGCTCTTTCAATGTCTGTTTTACTTTTCTGGGGTGCTTTTTTCGAAACTCCAAAAAAAACTTCTGAACAACAAACAAATCAAAAAGTAGAAAAAAAGAATGAGCAAGGATCTATTTCACCAACGATTAATCAGCCACAAATAATTAAAAAAATTACTAGAAAAGAATCTATTAATAAAAGCAAAAGAATTAAAATTGAAAATGACAGTGTAGTAGGTTCTATTAATTTAAAGGGTGCTTTAATTGACGATATATCGTTTAAAAAACATAAACAAAAAGTTGAAGGTGAAAAAAATATCATTTTTTTGAACCCATCTGATACTGAAAGCGGTTTTTATATAGAAACTGGTTGGACAAGTATTGGAAATAAAATTAAAGTTCCAACTAAAGAATCTGAATGGACAGTTAAGGGTAATAATATTTTAAGCGACAACTCTCCTATAATTTTGCAATGGAACAATAATGAGGGTGTTACTTTTGAAAAAAGAATTGAGTTAGATGACAAGTATTTATTTAAAATATCACAGCAAGTAAAAAATAATTCGAATTCACCTATTGATCTATATCCGTATGCACAGATGACAAGGAATAAAATCCCCGACGATATTCAAAATTTTTATATTCAACATGAGGGGTTTATCGGTGTATTTGATGATGAATTAAAAGAAGACGATTATGATGATGTAGAAGAAAAAAAAATAGTAAGAGAGTCAAGTGAAGGCTGGCTTGGAATAACAGATAAATATTGGATGACTGCATTTGTACCTGAATCAGGTAAAAAGTTTAAATCTACATTCCTTTACGAAAATGGATTTAAAGCGAATTATATTATTAATGAACCGGTAAATATTGATAAATCATCAATTGGATTGAATAAACTGAGATTATTTATCGCCGCTAAAGAGGTTGAGACAATTGATGGATATGCTGCAGACCAAAATATAAATAAATTTGATTTAGTTATAGACTGGGGATGGTTCTACTTTTTCACAAAACCTCTATTTTTCGTAATAGATTATTTATTTAAAATTTCAGGAAATTTTGGAACAGCTATAGTTTTATTAACAATTGCTATACGACTTATTTTCTTCCCACTAGCTAACTTCTCATTCAGGTCGATGGCTAAAATGAAAGCAGTTCAACCAGAGATGATGAGACTTAAAGAACTACACAAAGATGATAAAGTTAAATTGCAGCAAGAGATGATGGCGTTATATAGAAAAGAAAAAATAAATCCTGCATCAGGTTGTTTGCCTGTTTTAATTCAAATTCCATTCTTTTTTGCAATTTATAAGATGCTTTTTATTTCTTTAGAAATGAGGCATCAGCCATTTTTTGGTTGGATAAAAGACTTATCAGCACAAGATCCAACTTCTTTATTCAATTTATTTGGTTTAATTCCGTGGGATCCCCCAGGATTTATGATTATAGGAATTTGGCCAATATTAATGGGGGCCTCTATGTGGGTTCAACAAAAACTCAACCCTGCTCCTGCTGATCCTATACAGGCAAAAATATTTGCTTTCTTTCCGTTATTTTTAACGATCATACTTGCCTCTTTCCCTTCTGGATTAGTTGTATACTGGACGATAAATAATATTCTCACAATAGCTCAACAGTACGTAATTGTTAAAAAAACAACTGTGAAAACAAATTAGATGTCAGAAAATATTTCTCTAGACGAGATAAAAGAATTTTGGCCTGATAAAGCTCCAGACATCAATATTGTTCAAAAATACATTAAAAAATATGAAAATGAAAAAATTGTAATAAAATATGGTGGTAATGTTTTAATAGACAGAAATGTCTTTAATAATTTTATATATGATATAAATGTTCTTAATAGATTGGGTTTATCTGTAATTGTAGTTCACGGTGGTGGTCCAAGAATTAAAAGAGAATTAGATAAGAAAAAAATCATATCGAAATTTATTAATGGCTTAAGGGTTACTGATAAAAACATAATTGATACAGTAGAGGAAGTTTTAATTGATTTTAACAAAGACATAGCTAATTCTCTTATGAAATTAGGTTCTCAAACAGCTATGTTTCACACTAAGACTGTTAACATAATAGAAGTTGAACCTGAAAGAGAGGAACTTGGATTTGTTGGAAAGCCAAATAAAATAAATGATAATTTAATTCAAAACGCATTAAATGAAAATAAAATTCCAATCATAGCACCTTTAGGTTTAGGAAAGAATGGACAAACATATAATATTAATGGTGACACTGCCGCCAGTGCTATCGCAAAAAAACTTAAGTCTAGAAGACTAATATTAATGACTAATGTTGAAGGTGTATATGATGACCAAAAAAAGTTAATATCGGAAATTAAACCTTTAGATCTTGAAAATCTTATTAAATGGAAAGTTGTTCAAGGAGGCATGATACCAAAAATAGAAAATTGCGTAGATGCTGTGCAAAATGGAGTGAGAGGTGTAGTAATTCTAGACGGAAGAAAAGCCCATTCGATTTTACACGAAATTTTTTCTGATAAGGGATCTGGAACGCTGATTAGAGAATGAAAAATTTAAAAGATATTAAATTTTGGTTATTTGACCTAGATAATACCCTTTATGATGGTGCTACTAAAGTTTTCGATCAAGTAGATAAAAAAATGTCTAAATTTATCTCTGAAAAACTTAATGTCGGAATTGAAGAAGCTAGAAAAATTCAAAAGAGCTATTTTCAGGAATATAATACAACCTTAAACGGAATGATTAAACACCATAAAATAGATGCTGATGAATTTTTGGAGTTTGTTCATGACGTAGATCTAAGTTTTTTAAATGAAGATAAAGATTTAGAGGAAGAAATTAAAAAATTAGAAGGAAAAAAAATAATTTTTACAAATGGTTCTAGAGCGCATGCCCTCAACGTTACGAAAAAAATAGGAATAGATAAGCTTTTTGATGGAATTTTTGATATACGAGATTGTGAATTTATTCCAAAGCCTTCAAAAGAACCTTATAAAAAATTAGTAGAAAATTACAAAATTGAGCCACAATATTGTATATTCTTTGAAGATATTGCAAGAAATTTAAAACCAGCTTACGAATTAGGAATGAAAACTGTTTGGATTAAAAATGATGAACCTTGGGCGGCAAAATATTCTGACTCAGAATTTATCAATTATAAAACTGATAATTTGGCAAAATTTTTAAAGGAGATTAATGAGTTACGATAAGCTAGAAAAAATTATAAACGAAAATTTTGAAAAAAAAGAAAATGTAGGTCCAAAATCAGATAAAAAATTAATTAAAGCTATTAATGAAACAATTAATTTAGTTGATGGTGGAAAAATTAGAGTGGCAAATAAACGAAATGGCAATTGGATTGTAAATCAATGGATTAAAAAAGCTATTTTGTTAAGTTTTAGAATAAATAAAATGGAGATGATGAAAGGCCCTTATACTACTTGGTATGACAAAGTTCCTGGAAAGACAGTCAAGTGGAAAGAGAAAGATTGGAAAAAAGCTGGGTACCGTCATGTACCTAACGGAGTTGTAAGAAAAGGAGCATATATTGCCAAAAATGTAGTTTTAATGCCAAGCTTTGTAAACCTTGGAGCTTATGTTGATGAGGGTACTATGATTGATACTTGGGCATCAGTTGGCTCTTGTGCTCAGGTTGGAAAAAACTGTCATATTTCTGGAGGAGCAGGTATCGGAGGAGTTTTAGAACCCCTTCAAGCTGGTCCAGTAATAATTGAGGATAATTGTTTTATTGGTGCTCGGTCTGAAATTGCTGAAGGCGTTTTGGTTGAGGAAGGTGCTGTACTTTCAATGGGAGTTTATATTGGAGCATCTACAAAAATAGTAGATAGAAATAGTGGAGAAATACATTATGGAAGAGTACCTGCATATTCAGTTGTTGTTCCTGGTAGCCTAAATAGCAAATCAAACCCAAATAGTCCTTCATTGTATTGTGCAGTCATAGTGAAAAAAGTTGACGAGAAAACTAGAAGTAAAACTTCTATCAATGATCTTTTAAGAGAGTAATGCCTAACATAAATGAATTAAAATTAGCTAAAGAGCTTATTAAGTTTCCAAGTGTAACACCTAAGGATGCAGGTGCCATAGTGTTTTTATCAAAACAATTAAAAATGTTAGGTTTTAATTGTAAGATTTTAGAATTTAAAGATAAAAATAAAAAAAGTAAGCCAATTAAAAATATTTATGCAAGACTAGGAAAAAAAAGTCCTAATTTATGTTACGCTGGTCATACAGATGTCGTACCACCAGGTAAAATTGCGGATTGGACAGTAAATCCCTTTAAACCAACAATTAAAAAAAATCATTTAATTGGAAGAGGTGCTAACGATATGAAAAGCTCCATCGCTTGTTTTGTATCTGCAGTTGAAAAATTTTTAAAAAAAAGAGGAAAATTTAAAGGTTCTATAAGTTTTTTAATCACAGGGGATGAAGAAGGATTGGCAATAAATGGAACCAAAAAAGTTGTCGACTATTTAAAAAAAAAGAAAGAAAAAATAGATTTTTGCATCGTAGGTGAGCCTACAAATCCAAATAAACTTGGGGAGATGATTAAAATAGGTAGACGCGGCAGTATATCTGGAACAATAACGATTTCCGGTTCACAGGGACATGTTGCTTACCCTCATCTTTCTAATAATCCAATAAATACAATGGTAAAAATTTGTAAAAAACTCAACGAGAAAAAATTGGATAATGGTAACAGAAATTTTCAACCTTCTAATTTAGAATTCACATCAATAAATGTGGATAATAAGGCTGCTAATGTTATTCCGGCATCGGCTAAAGCCCAGTTTAATATAAGGTTCAATAATCTTCATACTTCTGGCAGTTTAAAGAAAAAAATTAATTCTGTAGTCAAAAGTTTAAGTAAAAAAAATAAATGTAAATTTAAAATAGATTTTCACGTTAATGGTGAGTCTTTTCTAACAAAACCAAATAAAACCATCTATTTGGCTAAAAATATAATAAAAAAAGTTACTAAAATAACACCTGTATTTTCTACAACAGGTGGTACCTCAGATGCAAGATTTATAAGAAAAATTTCACCTTGTTTGGAATTTGGCTTAGTAAATAAAACTATGCATAAAATTGATGAATGTGTTTCATTAAAAGACTTAAAAAATTTAACAAAAATATATAAAAATATTCTTGAGGATTATTTTAAGTGAAGCCATACAAAATTAGAAGGTCTAAAATAGATAATTTAGGTCTTTATGCTACCAAAGATATTAAAAAGGGATTAAAAATAATTGAGTATAAAGGTAAAGTAATTACAAGAAAAGAAGCAGAACAAAACCCAAAATACGATAATGACAAAGCTATTTATCTTTTTAATTTAAATAAAAGATATGATTTAGATGGTGATTTTAAATTTAATACAGCTAGATTAATAAATCATTCATGTAATCCAAATTGTGAAGTAACCGGAACAGGGCTTAAAGTTTGGGTGCACGCAATAAAAGATATTAAAAAAGGTGAGGAATTTTCATATGATTATGGATTTAGCTTTGATGAAGATTACAAAAACTATCCATGTCGATGTAAATCAAAAAATTGTTGTGGTTATATTGTGAGAGAGGGATCAAGATGGAGAATAAAAAAGAAGATTAAATTAAATGGAAAAAACAAAAAATTATAACATTTTTGTTTTTAGTTTCGTAACTTTAACAATAATTTCCTATTTCTTTGGATTTACAATTAATGAAAATTCTGCCGGAGGTGGTGAAGTAGACTTCAAAAATACTTGGAGAAATTTACAAACATTTAAGAATTATGATTTACTAAACGCTTTAAAACAGACCGCTGTTTTAGATATTGAGATCTTTAGAAGTAGTAGAATTCCAGGGGTATATGTTTTTCACAAATTTTTTAATCCATTTTTTCAAAATAAGGAAGAATTTAGATTAAGCGTATTTATATTTTCAATTCTTATTCCAATTTCTTTCTATTTTGCTTTAAGGCTTAGATTCAAAGAAACTGACAGATTATCATTATTATTGATTTCAAGCTTAATATTTCTCAGTCCGTATTTTAGAACAAGTGCCATATGGGGGAACGAAGAAAACTTTGGTTTACTAAGTCTAATTTTAAGTTATGTATTTTTCGAACTGTTTTTTGGTGAAAAAAAAAGATTAAAAAAATTTTTATATCTAAATTTATTAATTTTTATTAGTGCTATTTGTGTGTACTTTGATCAAAAATTAGTTTTTGTACCAGCCTTATGTTTTATAAAAATAATTTTTTCAAAAGAAAATAGTTTTATAAAAATTTATACTACATTATTTTATTCTTTATTAGCTTTACCAGTGCTTTATATTTTTAATCTATGGGGCGGGATAATGCCACCATACGATGGGGGTTCTCGTGTTGCTACGGGTAATAATCTTTATTTTCAGCATATCAATTACTCTACAAGTATAATCGGTTTTTATTTACTACCCTTGCTACTATTAATCAAAGATTATTCAAAAAATTTAAAAAATTTATTTAGATATAAAGGATATAAATTATTTCTTGTTTCTATTCTTATTTACTCAATTTATTTTATCTTTTTTTATGAAATAAATAGTGAAAGTTTTATTGGTAAAGGCATTTTTTATAAATTAAGCATTTTAATATTTGAAAATTTTATTCTTCAAAAAATATTTTTGTCAATAATATTTATTTTTTTAGGAACTTTAATTTACTTTTATTCTAATATTAAACTCAATAATAAAGTAATATTTATTTTTTTAATAATAAGCTCTATTTTTTATAGTCCAGTTCTACAAGAGTACTTTGACCCACTAATATTAATTCTCTTTTTTACCTTTTTAGATTTAAATATAAAAGTATTAAAACAAAAAATTATTTTTGTATCTTTATTTTTTTCTTGTATTTTTATTTTTAGTTTTTTCTACTATAGATATTATATTTTTGGTTAATCTTATAAATATTTTAACCTTATTTTTATTATTCCAAACAACATTTTTATTGGATCAAAGAATACATTAAGTTTGCTCCCCGATACATGACTCCAATGTACTGGTAGCTCGATTATTTTAAAATTTTTATTTTTAGCTAAAGTCACAATTTCAATATCGTGTTCAAAACCATTAGTTTTAAGATTCTTAAAAATATATTTCGCAACACTTTTTTCATATAATTTAAATCCACATTGAGAGTCTTTAAGATCGATACCAAAAAATAATAAAGTAAATAATCTAAAAAAGTAACCTAAAAATTTTCTATAAAATTTAGATTTTACTACAGAATTTTTTAACTCTCGTGATCCGAAATATATTTTATGTTTGCTAACAATTAGTTTTTTTCTTTCCCAAATAATAATTTGGTCTAAATCAACTGATAAATCTATATCCGATGTGAGTATCCAGGTGCAATTTGATTTAAGCACACCTTTTTTTACTGCAGCTCCTTTGCCTTCATTAGCTCCCAAATCAAATAATCTATATTTTATATTTTTTTTATTTTCTTTTTTTATAAATTTATTAATTATTTGAGGGCTTTCATCTGTACTGCCATCATTTACAAAATTTACTTCAATCTTTTTGAATTTACTCCTATCTATGAACTTTTTAATTTTTTTAAGACTTACGTTAACTCTTTTAGCTTCATTAAAAAAAGGAATAACTATTGATAAAGATTTGATCATTTAATTGATTAGATATAATTAATGCATTAAATTCAAATTTAAAATATTCTACATATTTATGATAAATTTTATTTTAAAATATCCTTTGTTATATAGATTTTACCAAAAAACAGTAAGGTCACAATATAGTGAATATGACTTTTTTAAATTTATTTTTTTAAATTTAAAGGAAAAAAAATTAAGAGTTCTAGATCTTTGTTGTGGAGATAGTTTTATTTTAAACTATATAAACCAATATATTGATGATTACTATGGAATTGATTTTAGTGACAAATATTTAAATTTCTCAAAAAAAAAATGGGGAAAATTCAAATTCAAAAAACTTAACTTAAATAACATAGATTATCTAAAAGAAATCAAAGATTTTAATCCAAATTTTATATTCGTTAATGGCGCTCTTCATCATTTAGATGACTTAACAGTTAAAAATATCAATAAATTGTCAGACATATTTTCTAATAGTTATTTCCTTTCTGTTGATCCAGTTAAATCAAACAATAAAATTTTCAATAGGTTAATGATTAAATTTGATAGAGGTAAGTTCATTAGAAATAAAGATGAATATTCAAATTTAATGAGATCAAGTAAAAATACAATTTTGGATGATTTTTATAAAATGAGTTTTAAACAAATCCTACATTACAGGAATTTTGAACTTAATGACTTTTATGTTAAATGGAAAAATTCAATAGACTAAAATTATCAAAGAAAAAAATTGCTATTATACTGCCAAATTATAATAGCTCGAAATTTATAAATAATACTATTAGATCAATTATAAATCAAACTTATAAACATTGGGAGCTAATAATAGTTGATGACGCTTCTGATAAAAAAACAAAAAAGGTTCTTAAAAATTTTGAAAAAAAGAAAAAAATTAAAATATTTTATTTAAAAAAAAATAAAGGAGCTGCATATTGTAGAAATTTAGGTGTTAGAAAATCTAAATCAGATTATTTAGCTTTCATTGACTCTGACGATTATTGGAAAAAAAATAAGCTTAAATCACAATTGTTTTTTATGATAAAGAATAAGCTGAAATTTAGTTATACAAATTATTATGTTTTTTATGAGAAAAATAAAAAAATGAAAAAAATCTACTGTCCTAATAAATTTTCATACAACGAGTTTATTAAAAATACGTCAATTGGCACAAGTACTGTAATGGTAGAAAGAAACCTCGTAAAAAATTTCAAATTTTCAAATACAAAAATATGTGAAGATTATCATTATAAGTGTTTAATATTAAAAAAAATCGTTAATGGTTTCTGTCTTAAGAATTTTTTGACAGTTTATAGGGTGCATAATGACTCATTGCAAAACAGCAACGTAAGAAATATTTTTTGGATGTGGAAGATTAATAGAGATTATAATAAACTAAGTTTTTTTGAAAACTTTATTTCACTACTTTTTATTTCAATAAATTCTTTAAAAAAATACGGTGGAAAAAATATTTTAAGTTAATATTCTATATTTGAAAGATAAAGTCCTTGTGCTGGAGCTGGTGGAGCACAATTATCTCTTTTTTTAGACTGAAAAGCATTTTTGAAGTCTGCAAGACTCCATTTATGTGTAGATAAATATTTTAAACTACCAACTATCGATCTTACCTGATTTTGTAAAAAAGATTTTGAGGTTATTTTTATTCTAATAAAATCTTTATTTTTACTTATTTTGATTTTTCTTATTTTTTTAATTGGAGTTTTAGCCGAACAAGAAGAGGCTCGAAATGTGGAAAAGTCGTGGGTTCCCTTCAATATTAATGCGCCTTTTTTCATAAGTTTTAAATCAATTTTTTTTTTTACGTGCCAGGCTTTATTTTGATTTATTGACAAAGTTCCAAGTCTGTTAATAATTAAATATTCGTATGTTCGAAGCTTAGCGTCATATCTAGCATGAAAATTTTCATTTTTTTTGGTTATATCTAAAATTGAGATCATCTTATTTTTTAAAAAAAAATTTACTGAGTCTAAAAATTTTTTTTTATTTTCAACTTTATTTTTAATTTTAAAATGAGCAAACTGAGAGAGAGCATGGACACCTTTGTCTGTTCTTCCTGCGCCAATGATTTTAATTTTTATTTTAAAAATTTTTTTTAAGGCTGTTTCTATGCTTTGCTGTACTGACTTTCCATTTTTTTGACTTTGCCATCCTACATAATTTGTTCCGTCATACTCAATTTTAATAAGATAGTTATACATTTAATCGACTTTTTGGCCAATTTCTATTTTATTACCCCTTAAAAAATCTTCAGCCTTCATAATTTTTTTTCCCTCTCTTTTAAGCTTCAAAATTTGAATTGAATTTTCTGAACATGCAATTGTGAACTTACCATCAATTATAAAACCAGGCTTACCAGAATTTTTTGACTCTATTGCTTCGACAATTTTAATTCTTGAGCCTAAAAAATAAAACCAGCATCCTGGGTTTGGGTAAAATGCGTTAATTTTAGCAATAATTTTTTTTGCTTCTTCATTCCAATTTATTTTAGTCTCAGTCTTTTGAATTTTTTTTGCGTAGGTTGCAACAGACTTATTTTGCTCAATAAAATTTGCCTTATTTTTTTCTATTAATTCAAGTGCTTTTAGTATGAGTCCACCCCCTAATTTTGACATCTTTTCACTTAAAACTTTGTAGTTAGTATCTTTAAAAATATCAATTTTAGACTTTAATAGAACTGGTCCAGCATCTAATTCCGATACTATTTTCATGATAGATATTCCAGTTTCTTTATCCATATTCATAATAGCTCTTTGTATCGGAGCAGCACCTCTCCACCTAGGTAATAAAGATGCGTGAACATTAATGAAAAGAATATTATCAATATTTAACATTTCAGTTGGTATAATTTTACCATAAGCTACTACTACAACCACATCTGGATTAAGTTTTTTTATATGAATAATTTCCTCACTTGCTTCAAGTGCAGTTGGGCACCTTACTTTTAAATTTAATTTTTCGGAATAATTATGAACATTTGAGTAGTTAATTTTTTGCCCTCTTCCGCTTTTTGTTGGTGGTTGAGTATAAACCTCTAAGATTTTGTGATCAGAAAAATGAATTGCTTGTAGTATCGGAACTGCAAAATCTGGTGTCCCCATAAAAATAATTTTTAAAGCCATTTATCTTATAAAATAATTTTATTGAGTTCTTTTTTTTGCTTTGTCAATTTTTTTACAATCATATCTTTTTTTAATTTTGACAAGTAATCAATAAATAATACTCCATTTAAATGATCGACCTCGTGTTGTATGCAGGTCGCCAGAAGTCCATTTGCTTTAAGTTCTTTTTCTTTACCGTTATAATCGATAAATTTAATTTGACACTCAGCGGGTCTTTCAATTTCTGCGAAGTGACCTGGCAAAGAAAGACATCCTTCTTCATAAACTGATGTTTTTTTTGACAAAGAAATTATTTCAGGATTAATTAAAAAAAGGGGATTTTTTTTTTCTTTACCTTTGGAAATATCAAGTACAATTAACCTTTTTAAAATACCTACTTGAACTGCTGCTAGACCGATGCCTGGAGCAGTATACATAGTTTGCAACATGTCATCTAGTAAGGCTCTGAGCTCATCATCGACTTTTTCTAGCATTTCACTTTTTTTTCTTAAGATAGGATCTGGTTCGATAACAATTTTTCTTTGAGCCATTATTAATTATATTTTAATTAAATTCTTTTGGGTAGAGCTGAATTCAAGACTTTATTTCTTATTGTAACCAGGTCCATTTTATTCAAAAGGTTTGTGATAAAATATATGGTTTCTGGATCAAGTTGATGTGGATCATCTTCTCCAATTATTTCTACTATCTTTAGAGCTAAAAAACCTTTCTGGTCATTATCTATTAATTTTAATAAATTTTTTGGTATGTCAAATTTGTTTGCTAATTCCTCGTATTTAAAATTGGGGGGTAATATAAAACCATCTTTTAACAATGCATCAGCTAATGCTAGGTCTTTTGCTGATATAAAGTATTTTTTGTTTTTTGAAATTTTTTTAAAAATCTTATCAATATCTTTTTGTACTTTTTTCTTATTTTCCCCTTCAATAAAATATTTTAATATTTTTGATTGGTGTAAAACTTTATCATTATACTTTACTTTACCTAAGAGAAGATCTTCTTCTTCAACTATTCTGGAAGCTGCATCCTCTTGATATTCTTTCGGTAGATTTTCAATATCCATTTTTTGAATTTGATCGCTTAAAAATTTTGGATAAATTTTGACTAAATCATCTTTTTTGAATAAGTCTTCTAAAATTAGTAAGTATTCTAATTTTGATTTATCATCATCAGATAATAAATATTTTTGATAAATAATCGCTCTTGCATCACTGTTATCTAAACTCTGGTAGTTATCTTTGGCGCTTAAAAGCATATTCAAATTAAAAGGTATTTTTCTATAAATTTCGAAAATTTTCTTTTTGTCTAACTGACCATCATTTGCAGCTAATTCTAATTCTTTTATCTTATCTTTGTCAGATGCATCATCAAGTTTTATTAAATTAGCAGCATTTAAATATTTCCATATTTCTGGCTTTGTTTTTTTTGTTGGTTCATATTTAAAATCAGAGATTGTTATGCTTGATAAATAAAAATTTAGAAGGTTTTTTTCGTTTATTTTGTTATCAGTTTTGTCTGAGACGCCTAAAATAAAATTAATTTTATCATCATAGAATTTACTTGATTGTTTTTGTTCTCTAAGTAAATCTAATAAAAGTTGTGCCTCTGCTTTTTTATCATTAAATACTAAACAGTAAATTTTAAATTTTTCCAAATAAGAGTCTTTAATTTTTGCATCAATAAATTCAATTTTTTCACATCCTGCTTTTATATTTGCGCCTTCAATATTTTTATCTACGAGATATTGAACTGCTTTACTTTTACTGTCAAATTGTTCATTCTTCTCTAAAAAACTTTCCAGTAAATCCGTTTTATTATTTTGTATTAACCAATTTATTTTTAAATCTACAAATTCTTTTTCCGACATTCCCTCTGGAGGATAAGAAAATGAAAATAATATTGACTCTAAAATCTCATTAGAAGATCTTGAAAGTTTAATTTTATAAAGTCTTTTTAAACTAGATCTTAAATCTTCAGCTTTTGTTGTGGACCACATATTTAAATTAAAATTAAAGTTTGCAGGTTCATAAATACCATATACTTTTGGACCACTAGACTGAATTGGTGAACCCTCTTCAATTTTAATTTTTTTTAAAGTTTCTATAGTTTGGCTTGTTTTTGGTTTATCCTGATTTTTTTTTTTCTGAATTTCCTTATCAGATGAGCTTATTGGTATTTCTGATTTATTTTTCCAAATATCGATTTTATCTTCACAAAAAAGAGGTGAATAAAAAAAGAAGATTAATAAACCTAAAAGATAATTAAAGTTTTTTAATCTCATCAGTAACGTCAATTTGATATTTTTTTTCTGGGCTAGGAAAAGATATTTTTTCTATTAAAAAAATTGCTAGGATGAAAACAACCATAACTAATAATAATTTAAATAAAATTTTAACTACTGAACTTCCTAAACTTTTTTGTCTGTTGTATTTAAGTTGCATACTATAAGAATTGATTTAAACTTAATAAATAAGACATAATTATGAAAAATCAAAATCAAAAAGGATATTAAGGTGGAAAAAAACCTTACTTTAACCGGAATGATGGGCGTAGGAAAATCCACAATTGGCAAAAAGTTGGCCAAAAAGCTAAATTATAATTTCATTGATGTTGATAAAACCATTGAAGCAAAGGAAGGCCAGTCAATAAATTCAATTTTTAGAAATAAAAGTGAAAGCTATTTTAGAAAAATTGAGAGCGATATTACTTTAACCGAATTAAAAAGGAAAAATTCCGTAATTTCTCTTGGTGGAGGCAGCTTTATTGATAATACAATTAGAAGAAAAGTAAAAAAATTATCAGTAAGTTTTTGGTTAGATGTTCCTATAGAAGAACTAATTAAAAGATTAAGTAAAAGCAAACAAAGGCCACTTTTATATAAAAAAAACATAAGTGAAACTGTAAAAAAAATTTATTTTAATAGGAAAAAAATTTATAGTGAAGCCGATTATAGAATTAAATGCTATTCTTTAAAATCTGAGCAGATAGTGGAAAAGATATTAAACTTATATGAAAAATTCAGAAATCAAATTTAAAAATAAAAACTGTAATTACTCAATTTTAATTGGCAAAAATACACTCAATATTTTACCCAAAAAAATAAAATTTCTTTGTCCTAAAGCTTTTAAAATTGCAATAATCATTGACAAAAAAGTTCCAAGTAAGTTTTACAAGCAAATTAAAAAAAAATTAAAGAATTATGATCTTATATTTTTATCTTTTAATGCAAATGAAAAAAATAAATCTATCAACACAGTTAATTATTATTTAAGAATATTATTATCTAAAAATTTTAATAGATCAGATTTAATTATCGGTGTCGGCGGTGGTATAACTGGAGATGTTGCTGGTTTTATTGCTAGTATTTTTAAAAGAGGAGTCAATTTTATTAATATTCCCACTACACTCCTCGCTCAAGTGGATGCAGCGATAGGAGGAAAAACAGGTGTAAACTCTAAATACGGAAAAAATCTAATTGGATCATTTTACCAACCAAAAATAGTAATAAGTGATTTATCTTTTTTAGACTCATTATCAAAAAAAGAAATGATTTGTGGATATGCAGAAATACTTAAGCATTCAATAATTAAAGATAAAAAATTTTTTTATTGGTTAAAAAAGAATACAAAACTTATTCTTTCAAAAAAAATTTCAGAGTTAACCTATGCAATTAAAAAAAGTTGTCAAATAAAAATATTTTTTGCCAATCAAGACGTAAATGAAAAAAATTTAAGAATGATTTTGAATTTTGGTCACACATTTGCTCACGCTATAGAAGCACAAAATAATTATTCAAAAAAAATTTCTCACGGTGAAGCTGTTTTATCTGGCATGATTTTGGCTACCAAACTATCTGTCATTAAAAAAGTTTGTTCTTCCAATACTCTTGATGAAATTAAATATATTTATACAAAAAATAATTTAAATTATTTATACGAAAAGTATAATCAACAAAACAAAATAAAAAAATTAATTCCTTATCTAAAATCAGATAAAAAAAATAATGATAAAAAAATAAATTTTATTTTACTTAAAAGAATTGGAAAAACTTTAATGCCAAATAAAAGCAAATTTTCCATTAATAATTTAAAAAAAATGAGCAAATTTATTTCTCAATGCTAATTTCTAAAGCATGGATTTTTGTTTTTAGATCCTCACTCAAAATTTTCATAACGATTTTTTGGGCGCTGATCCTTGACATGGAATTTAAGTATAATGATTTAATTCTAAGGTGAAGATGTAACTTTTCTGGTGAAAAAAATTTATGCCCTTTATGTTTATGAGAGTTATCAATAATTTTAATATCTTCGATTTCAATTTCACTATTCAATTTTTCAAAAATTTCTTCAAAATAATTTTTCATAAATTTAATTTTACTATATAGATTTGATCAATGAAAATAATTTGTGATTGGGAAAATTGTAATGAAATTGGAGCCTACAAAGCTCCTGTGGAAAAAGATAATAGTAGAAAATATAGATTACTTTGCTTAAATCATATTAAAATTTTTAATAAAAATTGGAATTATTTTGAAAATATGAACGATCAGGAGATAGAATTTTTTATCAAGTCAGATTTAACATGGCATAAATCTACAAAAACTTTTGGATCATCTGATAACTTTTTTAATATTTTATGGAATAATGCCTTAGATGATAAATTAAATATCTTCAAAAGTTCAAACTTTAGAGATTTTAAGAAAACAAAAGTGTCACAACAAGATAAAGATGCTTTGCAAGTAATGGAATTGAATGAGGAGGTAAAATGGGACCAAATTCAATCAAAATTCAAAGAACTTGTAAAAAAGTATCATCCTGATAAAAACCAGGGAAATAAAAAGTTTGAAGATAAATTAAAAAAAATTACTTTGGCATATAGTCAATTAAAAAAAACTTTAGGAAAAAAATGAGCTCAGAACAATTCTTGCCAAAAACAGACATCAAATTGTCAGTAAAGCAAACATTTGGATTAGAAAGCGATATGGAAGTCGGGGCTTTTTCAAAAAAAAATGAATATGTTCCAAAGATAGATCCTGACTATAAATTTGATAAAGATACTACTTTAGCAATTTTGGCGGGATTCTCTTTTAATAAAAGAGTTTTAATTCAAGGTTACCACGGAACTGGAAAGTCTACTCACATAGAACAAGTTGCTGCAAGACTCAACTGGCCGTGTGTGAGAGTAAATTTAGATAGTCACATAAGTAGAATAGACTTAATCGGAAAAGATGCCATTGTGCTCAAAGATGGAAAACAAATAACTGAGTTTAAAGAGGGTATTTTACCTTGGTCAATTCAGAATCCAATAGCTCTAGTTTTTGATGAATATGATGCTGGGAGACCTGATGTGATGTTTGTAATTCAAAGAGTTTTAGAAAGTGAAGGAAATTTTACATTATTAGACAAAAATAAAGTTTTACAACAACATGATCTATTTAGGATTTTTGCAACAACAAATACAGTTGGACTCGGAGATACAACTGGTTTGTACCATGGTACTCAACAAATTAACCAGGGTCAGATGGATAGATGGAATATAGTTTCAACATTAAATTATCTTCCATTTGAGAAAGAATTAGAAATTGTTTTAGCAAAGAATAAAGACTTTAATAATAAAGAAGGGAAAGAACTTTTATCAAACATGATAAAAGTTGCAGATCTTACAAGAAAAGGATTTATAAATGGTGATATTTCTACAGTGATGAGTCCTCGTACAGTTTTACACTGGGCAGAAAATACCAGTATATTTAAAGATCAAGGATACGCTTTTAGAATTACATTTTTAAATAAGTGTGATGAATTAGAAAAAAAAATTATTTCTGAGTACTACCAGAGATGTTTTGGTGAAGACTTGCCAGAGTCTTCTATCAATATCACTTTATAAAGTGGAAAATAAAAAAGAAAAAATAGCTGATTTTAAAACCGCAATAAGTTCAACAGTTAGATCGCTTTCTAATTCTGAAAAAATTGAAGTTTCTTTTGGCAATGAAGTTTCCAAATCTGGAGTGAATTCAATAAGACTCCCAGAACTAAGCTCTACAAATGATAAATTAAATTATAATCAAATAAGGGCATTAGCAGATTCAAAATCCTTGAGACATAGGTTCTCTGATACAAAAACATTTAAACAATATGAGCCTACTGGAAATATATCTAAACAATTATACGGAATTTCAGAAAAAATTAGATGTGAAAAAATTGGTACTAGCTATTTTAAAGGAGTAAAAAACAATATTGAAACTTTTTACCATGAGAGGATAAACGGCTTAGATCTTAAAAGTAGTGAAGATAAAATAATTGAGTCATTTGAAAATTATTTGAGAACAAAATTCCTTGATTTTGAAAATAATAGTCAAATCGATAAAAAGCTTAAATCATACAAAAAAGATTTAAATGAGAAATTTAAAGATAAAATTGGTCAACTAAATGAATTTACTCTAGACCAAGAAAAATTTAACTCCCTAATTTCTGAACTTATCGCAAATATGAACCTCGATGAAAATATAGATGAAGAGGAGAAAAAAGATGATGAAAAAAATAATGATAATAAACAAAATAAGCCAGAAAATCAGGAAAAACAGGCTAAAGAAAAAGAGGATAAACAAGAGGAAATGTCTATAGACTCAGGTATGCCTGATCTTGAAAATGAAGCTAAAGAGTCAGACCAAGCTGAGGAAGAAGTTGAAATAGAAGACAGCTCACAACCAGATTTAAGAAAAAAAGAAAAAAGTGCTTTAGGTGACATAAATTATAAGACTTACACTGAAGAATTTGATGAAATAATAAAAGCAGAAGAATTAGAGAATACTGAAGAACTTACAAGACTTAGAAAAAATTTAGATCAACAATTATTACAACTAAAGAATTTTATATCTAAACTTGCAAACAAGTTACAGAGAAAACTTTTAGCAAAACAAAATAGGTCTTGGAATTTCGACCTCGAGGAAGGTTTGCTAGATACATCGAAATTGCCAAGAATAATTATGGATCCATTCAATTCCTTATCTTTCAAAAAAGAGAAAGATATTGAGTTCAAAGACACTCTGGTTACTATTTTGATTGATAACTCTGGTTCAATGAGAGGTAAACCTATTTCAGTAGCAGCAATCTGTGCCGACATACTTTCTAGGACATTAGAAAGATGTGCAGTCAAAGTAGAAATACTTGGCTTTACTACAAAACATTGGAAAGGAGGATCCTCTAGAGAAAAATGGATGAAAAATGATAAACCAACTTTACCAGGCAGATTAAACGATCTCAGACACATTATTTATAAATCAGCGGACACGCCATGGAGACAGGCTAAAAATAATATGGGCCTAATGCTTAAAGAAGGTTTGTTAAAAGAAAACATTGATGGTGAAGCACTTAAGTGGGCTTACAACAAAATGAATAGAAGAAAAGAAGAAAGAAAAATCCTTATGGTTATCTCAGATGGAGCTCCAGTAGACGATTCTACTTTATCAACAAATACTAGTGACTATCTAGAGTCTAACCTTAAGAAAACAGTCAAATGGATTGAAAACAAATCAAACATTGAATTATTAGCTATTGGTATTGGTCATGATGTTACAAGATACTACAATCAAGCTGTGAAAATTACAGATGTTCAAGATTTAGGTGATGTAATGATTAATCAATTAACTGATCTGTTTGTTGAAGGAAATAAAAAAACAATTCACTAATTCTTTATTTCTGATACCTGATTTTCTGAAAAGTCATTAATTTTATTAATTAGCAATCTAAATGGAATTAACATTACTAGCGCGATAAATAGCTTAACTGCTAAATCTCCAAAAGCTAGAGTAACCCAAGGAATTCCTGTTGCATAAAAAGCAATTGAAAAAAACAGAAATGTATCAGTAACAGATCCAACTATTGATGATAAGAGAGGAGCTGCATACCATATTTTTTTTCTTAAAGAGTGAAAGATTTGAACATCTAGGTTTTGAGCAATAAAAAATGCAACTCCTGATCCAACTGCAATCCTTATAGAAATAATATCTGAAAAATTAGTTGATACAAATAATGTTAAAAGCACTCCAATAGTAAATCCTACATACACAACTTTTCTTGCTACTAATTTGCCATAAGCTCGGTTAGCTAAATCTGTAATTAAAAAAGTAACAGGATAACTAAAGGCTCCATAAGTTAAGATTTCGTTTAATCCAAAATATTGAACTGGAAATTGGACTAAGTAGTTAGAAAGAACTACGACCAAACCCATTAAAAGAGAGAGTTTATAAAATAAATTCATTGTAGAATTATGATTTTGCCGAAATTGATGCTTTAATTTTTTTAACTTTTTTTGACAATTTAGCGTTTTTTGCTGATATTAAAAACTTATCCAGGCCACCTTTGAAATCTACAGTTCTTAAAGCTGCATTGGCTACATTTAATTTAATATCTTTTTTTAGGATATCGCTTCTAAAAGTGACTTTTTTTAAATTTGGTAAAAATCTTCTTTTAGTTTTATTTTTAGCGTGGCTAACGTTATGACCTTTTAAAGGTGATATTCCTGTCAATTCGCATCTTTTAGACATAATTTTTTCCTGGTGTTATATAATTCTTGTAGACTTTAGGGTCAAGCATTAATTCCAACTGCTTCGCTTATATTTTTAAGATTTTCTTTTTTTAAAATTGATATTAAGTCCCTCTTAATCTCTTTGACGATGCCGGGACCTTTATAAACCATGCCAGTGTATAGTTGCACTGCATCAGCGCCAGCTGTTATTTTTTCAAAAGCACTTTCTCCTGAGTCAACTCCCCCGACTCCTATTATTTTAATTTTACCCTTAGTTTCTTTATAAAATTTCTTAATTAAATTTGTTGAAATTTCTTTAAGTGGTTGTCCTGATAGTCCCCCTGTTTCATGTTTTTTTATATCAGAAAGATTATCGCGATTACTGTCTGTTGTATTTGAAACTATTATGCCTTGTATTTTATGGCTACTTACTAATTCGACAATATTACCGATTTCGTTATCATTTATATCTGGCGATATTTTTATCGCTATTGGACAATCAACTTTTTTTTCTTTTATAATTTTATTTATTCCAGATAAAAGTTTTTTCATCTCCGTTTGATCATGAAAATCTCTTAAACCCTCGGTGTTTGGTGAGGAAATGTTAATTGTTATATATCCAGCATACATTCCAAGTTTTGAAAGACAAATATAATAATCGTTTTCTTTATTTTTTGTTTCTTTATTTGGCCCAATATTAATACCTAAAAAACCGTCAGGGTGATTGTTTGATATTCTTTTTGAAACGGACTCTGATCCGTGATTATTAAATCCAAGACGATTGATAAGCGCCTGATCTTTCTCTAGTCTAAATATTCTTGGTTTTGGATTTCCCAATTGTTGTTTCGGAGTTACGGTGCCCACCTCAATAAAACCAAATCCAAATTTAAAAAGAGAATTATAAACTTCAGCACTTTTATCAAAACCTGCTGCTAAACCTATTGGGTTTGAAATCTTTTTTCCTAAAAGACTTGTCTCAAGCATTTCCTCACTTTCAACAGTAAAAAAACTTTTTGGAAGAATATTTGCTTTTAATGATTTAATAGCTAAATCATGAGCTACTTCTGGATCTAAAGAAAATATATAAGGTCTTAAAATTGAAAACATTAATTATCCCTTATTTTATCTTTCATTAACTCAATTGTCTCTTTCAATCCGAAGAAGCTGACAAAATAACCCATCCTAGGACCATTTTCTTCTCCAAATACAACTTCATAAATTAATTTAAACCAATCTCTTAGATTTTGTTCATATCCATTTTCTTTACCTGTTGCGTAAACAATTGTTTGAATTTCCTCAGGTTTTAAATTTTGTTTAATTTCAGATAATTTTGAAACAAGATTTTCTAAAGCTTTCTTCTCGCTAGACGAAGGTTTTTTAAATTTTTTATTAGGCTCAACCTTGTCTTTAAAATAGTTTATTGCAAATCCAGTTAGTCCATCTAAAATTGGATAATCTTTTGGTTTAATCTCTTGATGAAATCTATTTATAAACTTCCATAAAATTTCTTTATTATCTGCATTACTTGATCCGACTAAATTTAACAACATTGAAAAAGGCATTATAATTTTTTCTTTGGGTGGTTTTCCATTATGAACATGCCAAACTGGATTTAAAATTTGATCTTTTTTTTTTTGACTTGGATATTTTTCAATACTTGTTAAATATTCATCGACTGTTTTAGGTACAACTTCTGAGTAAAGTTTTTTTGCTCTTTTTGGATTAGGGTACATATAAAGAGATAGACTTTCTGGTGATGCATATCTAAGCCACTGATCTATAGAAATTCCGTTTCCTTTTGATTTAGAAATTTTCTCTCCTTTTTCATCTAAAAAAAGTTCATAGGGGAAACCATTAGGAGGGTTTTTTCCAAGGGTTTTGCAAATCTTATTAGATAAAATAGCACTTTCAGTTAAATCTTTACCATACATTTCAAAATCAACATCGAAAGTAAACCATCTCATCGCCCAGTCTACTTTCCATTGTAACTTACAATTGCCATCTAAAATATTTGTCTCTATTTTTTCTCCACTATTATCAAAAATTACTTTTCCAGTTTTATTGTTTATTTCTAACAATGGAATTTCCAAAACTTTGCCTGTTTTTGGACAAATAGGTAAAAATGGACAGTATGTTTTTCTTCTTTCCTCTCGTAAAGTTGGAAGGATAATATTCATTACATCTTCATATTTTTCTGCAACTCTAATAAGAGATTTATTAAAGATACCATTCTTATAATTTTCTGTTGAACTTTTAAAAGTAAATTTGAAATTAAATTTATTTAAAAATTTTTTAAGCATCTCATTATTATGCTCGCCGAAGCTATCAAACTTTTTAAATGGATCTGGAATATTAGTTAAAGGTTTTCCTAAATTATCCCTCAAAACTTGATCATTAGGAATATTATCAGGAACTTTTCTTAACCCATCCATATCATCAGAAAAAGTGATGAGCTCATGATTTATTTTTTCTATATGATTAAGAGCATTAATCATCATAGTAGTTCTGGCGACCTCACCAAAAGTCCCTATGTGCGGTAATCCACTTGGCCCATAACCAGTTTGGAAAGTAATTATACCTTTTTTTTTTATAATATCTTTTCTGTCTTTTAATAGCTTTCTAATTTCAACAAATGGCCAGGATGAAGTAGATTGAATTAAGTTATTATCCAGCATAGTAATGGTTTATTAAATTTTATATGCAAAATACAGATATAATTACGTCATATTAAGTTGAATTTTAAAACTATTTAAATAATCTCATTTTTAATGACCAGTAACAAAACAGTTTTTTTCTTAATCGGCGTATTACTCATCGTGTTAGGACTTTCAATGCTTGCGCCATATTCTATGCAGGTTATATATAAAGAAAATAGCCATAGCTTTATTTCATCCTCTTTTGTAACTATATTTATTGGTATTTTATGCATACTAGCGAATCTTGAAAAAGATTTAAAATTAAACCTAAGACAAACCTTTTTGTTCTCAACACTTGCTTGGGTAACTGTTGCAATATTTGGAAGCCTACCTTTCGTGTTATCAAATCAAACATTTTCATTTAGTGACGCTTTTTTCGAAAGTATGTCAGGTATAACTACTACTGGTGCAACTATTATATCTGACTTAGACAACAGCCCTAAAAGTATTTTATTATGGAGAGCAATCATGCAGTGGTTGGGTGGGATAGGTATTGTTGTAATGGCTATTACGATTTTACCGTTATTAAAAGTGGGTGGAATGCAGCTTTTTAAAATGGAAGGTCCAGATAGCACAGAAAAAATTTTACCAAGAACTATTGAAGTTGCTGCCATTATAATCTCCACTTACATTATTCTTACTTTATTCTGTGGTTTTTTTTATTGGATATTTGGTATGACAGTATTTGATAGTATTTGTCACGCTATGACAACTATAGCAACGGGTGGTTTTTCAACACATAATGACTCTATAGGTTTTTTTAAAAATTCAAACATTGAAATTGTTGCAAGTTTATTCATTATATTAGGTAGCATTCCTTTTATATCTTATCTAAAATTTTCCCAGGGAAATAAAAAAATATTTTTTCAAGATGTGCAAATAAAAGGTTTAATTTATTTATTAGCTATTTCAATATTGGTAATGTTTCTTTACTTATTGTTTATAAATTTTGAGGGAAATTTATTTGAAAAGATAAGAATTTCCTCATTTAATGTAATTTCTATTTTATCTGGTACAGGATATGTCACTGATGATTTTGGTCTGTGGGGAAAGTTTTCTTTAATTTTTTTCTTGTTACTTATGTTTATTGGTGGATGTGCTGGATCAACAGCATGTGGTATTAAAATTTTTAGGTTACAAATGCTTTTAATTTTTCTTAAAAACCAAGTAAAAAAATTAATCTATCCAAACAGTGTTATAATTACTAAGTATAATAATCATAAAATTTCAGATGATTTTATAAGATCTGTAATTATCTTTATTTTTTCATTTTTGTTCATCTTTTTAATTATTGCAATGCTTCTCTCCATAAGTGGGTTGGACTTTGTAACTTCAATATCTGGTGCTGCAAGTTCAATTTCTAATGTTGGGCCTGGATTGGGTGAGATAATTGGACCTGATGGTAATTATAAAACACTACCTGATTTATCAAAATGGATATTAGCAACCGGGATGTTGCTTGGTAGATTGGAATTATTTGCTGTGCTAGTGCTTTTCTTTCCATCTTTTTGGAGAAATTAAATTATGGAAATATATAAAAAACAAACACTAGCTGAAACTTTCTCGGTTTATTTTGACCGCAGAATGATAAAAATATTATTACTTGGCGCAATAAGTGGTTTTCCTTGGGTCATTATTGGAAGCAGTCTAAGTCTTTGGTTGAAAGAAGATGGTTTAAGCAGAAGTACTATAGGATGGGCTGGATTAATTTTTGCAGTTTACGCTTTCAATTATTTATGGGCTCCAATTATAGATAGAGTTAAAATTCCTTGGTTAACAAATAAAATTGGTCACAGAAGAGGATGGATTGTTTTAATGCAATCTATCATCCTTATTAGTTTAATATTTTGGAGTTTAATAAATCCCGCTACAAATTTAGCGCTAGTGATAAGTGTTGGTCTGATAATTGCAATTGCTTCAGCCACACAAGATATAACTGTGGATGCATTAAGAATTGAGCAAATTGGGGAGAATGAGGGAAAATCTATGCAAGCTGGTGCTGCAATGGCAGTTGTAGGTTGGTGGACTGGATATAAGTTAGGCGGTGTAGTTTCTCTTACTTCAGCAGAATTCTTTCAAAATCTTGGGTTTGACAATTATTGGCAAATAACTTTTTTGGTACTAGGTGTTGTAATTATAGCCTGTAACATTGGTTTAATGTTTGTAAACGAAGTTTTGCAAACAGATAGAAGCGAGTCTCAAAAAAGAACAGATAAAATGATTGAAGATAAATTAGGTGCCTCAAACCTTTTAACAAAAACTATCGCATGGCTAACTGGAACAGTTGCTGGTCCTATTATAAGTTTTTTTAAAAAAAATGGTTTTAAAATTGCTTTAGCAATATTAGCTTTTATTTTTCTTTTTAAAATCGGGGAAGCTTTTCTTGGCAGAATGTCAGTAATTTTTTATAAGGAAATAGGTTTTACTAAGACAGATATAGCATTATATTCCAAAGGTCTAGGGTGGTTAACTACAGTAATTTTTACACTGCTAGGTGGTTTGTTCGCTATTAGATCTGGTGTAATAAAGGCTATGTTTGTTTCAGGAATTCTGATGGCCTCAACAAATTTACTTTTTTCTTTATTAGCATGGTCGGGGAAATCGGAATTATTATTTGCTATTGCAGTTATATTTGATGATATGGCGGCAGCATTTGCAACAGTGGCTTTTGTTGCTTTCATTTCGATGTTAGTAGATAGAACTTACACTGCAACTCAATATGCTTTGTTAGCTTCAATAGGTACAGCGGGACGAACAACTTTAGCGGCATCATCTGGGGCTTTAGTAGATTGGTTAAATGGAGATTGGGGTATTTTTTTTATAATCACAGCTTTAATGGTGGTGCCATCCCTTATATTTCTTTACATGATAAGAAATAAACTTAATTTAAATGACTAAATATTTAACAAATAATTTCTCAGTAATAAATCTTTATAAAAAACCTTCGGTGAAATCTGAGATTGTTACACAGATGATTTATGGAGATAGTTTTTCTATATATAAGAAATCAAAAAAATGGCTTAAAATTAAAATTAAAGAAGATAATTATAAAGGTTTTATAATAAATAAAAAATATTCTAATTTTTTAAAACCTACTCATAAAATTAATACTTTAAAAGCAAAAATTTTTAGATTTCCTAATAAAATTAAAAAAAATGAAATTCCTTTTGCTTCTAAAATTAAAGTGACTGGAAAAAATTCAAAATATTTCAAGTTTCATAATGGATGGATTAAAAGAAATAATGTAAAACCTATTTCATATAAAGAAAAAAACCCTTTTAGAAAAATTACCTCTTTTAAAAATATAAAATATAAATGGGGTGGCAAATCTTTCAAAGGAATTGATTGTTCAGCACTTGTTCAAATTTTTTTAAATTTCAATAATAAGTTTTGTCCAAGAGATGCTAAAGATCAAGTAAAGTATTTTAAAAAAAACATAAAATTAAAAAATATAAAAAAGAATGATATTATCTATTGGAAAGGTCACGTAGCTGTAGCTTTGTCTAAAAAAAAATTGATACATGCTTACGGACCCATGAAAAAGACTGTGGTCATGGATATAAACCAAACAATTAAAAGAATTGAGCAAACTGCTAAATTAAAAATTATTGGAATCAAAAGGTTGTAAATAGCAAAGGCAGCTTCAGTCTCCCTCCACTGCCCTTGTAAAATATTTATCTGATTCGTAAAATTTATTTAAGACTCTTTTAAGTTGTATGTGGATATAATTGAGCAATTATTTATAATCTAAATAATTTACCAAGGAATCTCATCGCCTAACAAATTAACAAATTTACCGTTCAATTCTTTATCGCTATCAGATATTAAATCCAAAATTAATTTAGCACATTTTTCTGATTCTATTATTCCCCCAGGATTCATATTTGTTGCAACATTGCCAGGATCAACTGAAAAAACAGTCGTACCAAATTTTCCATTTAAATCTAAAGACATATTTTTAGTCAAAGAATTTAAAGCAGTTTTTGAAATTCTATAATAATAATAATCACCTCCTTTATTAAGTTTTATACTTCCTGCATCACTACTAAAGTTTACTATTACTTTTGGTTTAGAATTTTTTAATATAATTTTAGTGATTAAGATTACTGATAAAGAATTTGTCATTAATACATCATTTAACTTTCCAATTTCAAAACCTATAATTGATTGTTCATCAGATGAACCACCAAACATACCTGCACAATTAAAAACTAAATCTATTTTTATATTTTTAAGATTTTTTTCAATTTGATCGTAATTTTCAATTTTTCTTAAATCACAAGTAATTATTTTTAAGTTAGAGCTTTTTATTTTACTGATATTGGTAGAGTTTTGTTTTACCACTCCAAATACATAGTTACCTGATTTTAACAACTCTTTTGTGAGAGCTAAGCCAATACCTGAATTACATCCCGTTATCAATATTTTTTGGCCGGATAAATTATTTATGTATTTTTTTTTCTCAAATTTTTTTTTATAGAAAAAATTTTTCAAAAATCTTCTTAGACCCATTCTTTACTTTATCCTAAGTTTTAAACAGTTTCACTGTATACTTTTATGAACTTATTTAAAATGGCGGAGAGAGAGGGATTCGAACCCTCGAAACGGTTTCCCGTTTACACGCTTTCCAAGCGTGCGCCTTCAACCACTCGGCCACCTCTCCTAATTGAAATCATCAATTAGTTTGATGAATTTATCTATGAACTCTTTATTGGTTGGTAGCTTATTTTTTTTCATATCTTTTTGAATTTTTTTATAGTTTTTTTTAATATTATTTAAAGTTCCTAGAAAACTTAAAAAATTTCTTTTTGTAACAAAAATTCCTTTTTTGTCTCCTATCACATGTTTAATATCCTCAAAGATAACAACTGGTCTTCTTCTTGCCAAGGCTTCTAATAAAACCATTGGATGTCCCTCTGTATATGAGGGCAAAACGAAAATATTATTATCATCGTAATGTTTAATTAGTTTAGTCTTATTACTCTGTGTAGGATAAATTTTAATATTACTTTGATTTATTTTATTTGAACTTTCTTTTTCAGCGCCAATAATTGTCAAGAAGATATCTCTTTTATTTCTGATCAACTCAGACAAAGCAAAAATTCCTTTTTCAACTCTTAATCTTCCAACGTATAGTAATTTAAAATTTTTTATTTCCGTATTCTTGGGTTGTCTTAACCAAACAGAGTCTAATTGTGATGGGTTTATAAGTTTTCCCTTTTTTCCACGAAGTATATAATCTCTACAACTTATTAAATTTGAAATCGCTCCAGTAATGCTAAACATTAAATGATAGATGGGAGGCCCAATTCTTCCAAGAATTGCTTTATATTCTCCGTAACCATCACTTCTCAAATAAACTATAGGTTTTTGCCCAAAGATTTTAAGAAATATAGAAATCAAGAAAGTATAAGGAGAAATAGAAATTATCAAAAATTTAGAGTCTTTATTTTTAGAAGCACTTTTAACCTCTGATAAATAAGAAAATATATTTTTAAATACTTTTATTCTTTTTAACTTAATTTCATGGGATCTTTTTTTTTTTGATTTTCTGCCTATTAAATTTACTTCAAATTTTCTATTTAAACCCTCTGGTGTTGATTTTAAATCTAAGTTATCACAATAAAATTTTTCGTTTTCTACAGAAATACTTTCATTCGAAAAAATAAATAATTTCTTTTTCATTATACGTCTTTATTTATCTTTAAAACCCCAATGAAAGCCTCTTGAGGTATCTCAACTTTACCAAACTGTTTGGATCTTGCTTTACCTCTTTTTTGTTTTTCTAGAAGTTTTCTCTTTCGGTCAGTAGCTCCGCCACCATGTATTTTTGTCAGAACGTCTTTTTTAAATCCTTTTATAGATTCTCTAGCTACGATCTTTCCTCCGATGGCTGCTTGGACTGGAATCATAAAATTGTGCCTAGGTATTAAATCTTTTAATTTTTCACAAACTTGCCTACCAGTAGATTGGGCGAAATCTTTATGAATAATCATAGCTAATGCATCAACAGGTTCTGAATTTACCAGAATGCCAAGTTTAACTAAATCTCCTTCCCTGTAACCAGAAATTTCATAATCGAAACTTGCGTAACCACTGGAGATAGATTTTAATTTATCATTAAAATCAAATACAACTTCGTTAAGTGGTAAGTCATATGATAGAACTGCTCTTTTTCCAGAGTAGCTTAAATTTGTTTGAATTCCTCTTTTGTCTTGACAAATTTTTATAATAGATCCTAAATATTCATCTGGGGTAATAATTGTAGACTTAATCCACGGTTCTTCTATTTTTTCAATTTGAGATGGATCTGGCATGTTCGATGGATTTTGTAAATCTAAAACTTCTCCTCTAGTTTTGTGAACTTTGTAAATTACTCCGGGAGTTGTTGTGATTAAATTAACGTCAAACTCTCTTTCTAGTCTTTCAGTAATAATTTCTAAATGTAGCAAACCTAGAAAACCACATCTGAAACCTAAACCTAATGCGCTAGATGACTCTGGTTCATAAGAAAAACTCGCGTCATTAAGTTTTAATTTTGCTAAGCCGTCTTTCAATTTTTGATATTCAGAGCTATCTACAGGAAATAATCCACAAAATACTACTGGTTTGCTTGGTTTAAAGCCTGGAAGCGGTTTGTCAATGGGGGCGCTAGCATCACAAATAGTGTCCCCAACTTTTGTTTCTGAAAGAGATTTAATACCTGTTATTATGAACCCTATTTCACCTGAACTTAATTCCTCGATATCATTTGGTTTAGGCGTAAAGACTCCTACTTTTTCGATCACATATTCTTGATCATTAGACATTAATTTTACTTTCATATTTTTTTTTAATTTACCGTTGATGACCCTGACAAGAATGACTACGCCAAGATAACTGTCATACCAGCTATCGACTAATAAACATTTTAATTTTTCATCTATAACACCATTTGGAGCAGGTAATTTGTTAATAATCGCCTCTAAGATTTCATCTATACCTTCTCCTGTTTTTCCAGAACAAGAGATAGCATTAGTTGTCTCAATTCCTACAACATCCTCTATCTCTTTTTTTGTTTTTTCTGTATCTGAGGCAGGTAAATCAATTTTATTTAAAATTGGTATAACTTCGTGATTAATTTCTAAGGCCTGATAAACATTTGCTAAAGTTTGAGCTTCTACACCTTGAGTGCTATCTACAATTAAAAGAGATCCCTCACATGCTGATAAAGATCTACTTACTTCATAACCAAAATCTACGTGGCCGGGAGTATCGATAATATTTAAAATATAATTTTTTCCATCTTTCGCTTTATAGTTTAGTTTTACAGTTTGCGCTTTTATTGTAATTCCTCTTTCCCTCTCAATATCCATTGAGTCCAAAACTTGTTGTTTCATTTCACGATCGGTTAGGCCTCCACATTTATGAATAATCCTATCTGCAATCGTTGATTTACCATGATCTATATGCGCAATTATAGAAAAATTACGTATTCTGCTTATATCTGACATTAGGACCTAATTGTAGCGCCAGTTTTTTTACTTACCGTGTCGATAATTTTTTTACTGATATCATCTAAATCATTCTCTGACAAAGTTTTATCAATAGCCTGTAAGGTAACATTAATCGCAACTGACTTTTTATCTTTTGGAATATTTTCTCCCTCATATACATCAAAAGTAGATACATTTTGAATTAAATTTTCATCTACTTCTCTAATAATTTTTTCTAAAGCTCCAATTTTGAAAATTTTATCTACCACAAAGGCAAAATCTCTTTCTGATTTTTGGTAATCAGATGTTTGAAAGTTTTTCTTACTTTGTCTTAATTTTTTGCTCGGTTCAGGAATATTTTTTAAAAAAATTTCAAATCCAAAAATATTTTTATCTTTACAATCCAAATTCTTAATAATTGCAGGATGTATTTCTCCAAAATAAGCTAGATGAGGTCCTTTTTCTGATTTTAATGTTATCGAACCTGATCTACCTGGATGATAACTGTGTTTTGTATTATCACTTACAAAAAGATTTTTTTCTTCTATTCCAAGTTCAACTAAAGTTTTAATAGCATCACTTTTAATATCAAAAACATCCACATTTCTCTCCTTATCTAGCCAACTCTTTCTATTAATTTTTCCAGATTTCAAGCCTCCAACCACAATCTGTTGTTCACCTGGGTTTTTTCCAAAAAATGTTGGACCAACCTCAAATAAAGATAAGTCTTCGTATCCTCTGTCTTGATTCTTTTTTAAATAAATTGCTAAATTAGAGAAAATTGATCGTCTCAATACATCTAAATCAGAGGAAATAGGATTGTATATTGAAATTTCTTTTTCACCTTTAGAAAATTGTTTATCAATCTTTGAGTCAGTAAAAGACCAAGTAACTATTTCCATATAGCCTTTGGTAGCTAAAGATCTCTGTGACAAATGAAATAGTTTTTGCTTAAAGTTAAGAGTATCTTGGTTTCTGTTTTTGCTTGGTTCAATTAATTTGATATTATTGAATCCTTTGATCCGAATTAGCTCCTCAATCAAATCTTCGTCTAAACTCACATCTGGCCTCCAGCTTGGTACTTCTACTTTTATGGCTTTTTGACTTTTTTTACATTTAAAACCTAGTGAGGATAAAATTTTATCAATTTCATTAGCGGTGATTGAAATACCAATTAGTTTTTCAAATTTCTCAACTTGAAAGTTAATTATCTTATTTTTTTGGTTTTTCTCTCCGGTAATTTGAAACTTACTAGCTTCCCCTCCACAAATTTTTAAGATTAGTTCAGTTGCAAGTTCTAGCCCTTCTTTAATAGAGTTAGGGTCAATTCCTCTTTCAAATCTGTACTTGGCGTCAGTATTTATATTAAGTTCTCTAGCCGTTTTTCTTATTGAAGATGGGTTAAAGTAAGCAGCTTCTAAAAGTATATTTTTTGTATCTAATTCAGTAGAGGTAGAGGTTCCTCCAATAATCCCACCTAACCCGAGAACGCCCGATTTATCAGAGATGACACACATGTTTTTTTTTAATTTATATTTTCTATTATCTAATGCCTCAAATATTTCACCTTCTTTAGCATTTCTAACTATAATTTCTTTATTAATCTTATCTGCATCATAAGCATGCAATGGCCTGTTTAGATCAAACATTACATAGTTAGTAATATCCACTACTGCAGAAATGGGTTTTAAACCTAAAGCAATTAATTTATTTTTAAGCCATTCAGGGCTTTCTTTGTTTGTAATATTTTTGATATAACAACTTCCAAAGATATCACACCCCTGGTTCTTTTCTTTTGTAATTGATGTTTTAATTTGGTGTTTTGAATTTTGTTTAATTTTTTTTCCTTTTATTGGTATTAATTTTCCAACTCCTGCTGATGAAAGATCTCTTGCAATCCCTCTAACACCTAAACAATCAGCACGGTTAGGGGTTATTGAAATATCGATTGCCTTTTCTGATATACTTTTAAAAAAACTTTTTCCTATCTCTTTCTCTTTATTTTTAAGTTCAACAATCCCATCACTTTCCTCAGATAAATTAAGCTCACTTTCGGAGCAAAGCATCCCTTTTGACTCAACTCCTCTTATTTTAGCTACCTTTAATTCAAAATTAGTTTTAGGTATTACTGCTCCTGGAGGTGCATAGATTGTGATTAAACCCTCTCTAGCATTTGGAGCTCCGCATACAACTTTTAAGATCTCTTTACCGCCGATGGTAACATCACAAACTTTTAACTTATCAGCATTAGGATGTTTTTCCGCTTTTAAAACTTTTGCAATTTTAAACTTACCCATCTCTCCAGAGTTTTCTTTTACACTTTCAACTTCAAGTCCGATATTTGTAAGACGATCAATAATCTCATTTTCTTTAGCTGATGTTTTAAGATGTTTTTTAAGCCAAGAAATTGTAATAATCATTTACTCAATCCTCTATAATTAGTTGGAACATCTAATGGATCAAATCCAAAATGGCTTAACCATCTATAATCTGCCTCAAAGAAAGCTCTTAAATCATTAATTCCATATTTTAACATTGCTAAACGATCGATTCCTATTCCAAATGCAAATCCTTGATATTTTTTTGTATCTATTTTTACATTTTTTAAAACATTAGGATGAACCATTCCACATCCTAAAACTTCTAACCATTTATCTCCTTCGCCAATAACAATTTTTCCTTTTTCAATTTTGTATCCAATATCAACTTCAGCTGATGGTTCCGTAAAAGGAAAGTGACTTGGTCTAAATCTCATTTTTATATTTTTAACCTCGAAAAATTCTTTTATAAAATAATCAAGGCAACCTTTAAGATGTCCCATTGTAATACCTTTATCTATGTGAAGGCCTTCAAGCTGATGAAACATTGGAGCATGAGTCTGATCGCTGTCACACCTATAAGTTCTTCCAGGTACAATTATTCTAAAAGGAGGTTTGCTTGATAGCATTGTCCTTATTTGAACTGGAGATGTATGTGTTCTAAGCAATAATCTTTTATTTTCTTCTAAATAAAAAGTATCATGCATATCTCTTGCAGGATGCTCCTCTGGAGTATTCAATGCTGTAAAATTATTATATTCAGTTTCCACGTCAGGTCCTTCAGCTACTGAAAAACCTATTTCTGAAAAGATTGAAGAAATTTCATCAATTACTTGTGAGACTGGATGAATTTTACCTTGACGATTGGGTCTAAAAGGTAATGTAACATCAACTTTTTCATTTTTAAGCTTATCATTAATTTCATTTGTTTCTATTTCTAAATTTTTTTGTTCTAACTGATGCGTAAGATCATCTTTAATCTTATTTAAATTTGAGGCAAACTCTTTTCTTTTTGCTGGATCTAAAGAGCCTAGCGATTTGAATTGTTGAGTGATTTGACCGTTTTTTCCAAAAAATTCTGTCTTAATATTTTGAAGATCGTCTATTGTTTTTACAGAGTCAATCTTTGCATTAAATACTGAACTTATTTTATCTAAATCACTCATTAGGTAATTGATTTTTTATATTAAGTTGAGATTAAATCAAAGACCCTTTTAAGCTAGGGAGGACTGAACTTTTTTTACTACTGATTTAAAGACTTCAGGATTATTGTAAGCAAGCTCTGCTAGAACTTTTCTATCTAACTTAATTTTTGACTTTGCTAAACCGTTGATAAATTTCGCGTAAGTTAAGCCTTCGGCTCTAACACCTGCGTTAATTCTTTGAATCCATAAAGATCTAAACTCTCTTTTTTTTGCTTTTCTATCTCTATATGCGTATTGCATTGCCTTTTCCATCGCTTGGCGTGCAATTCGAATAGTATTTTTTCTTCTACCCCTTTGACCTTTAACTGATTTTAAAACTTTATTATGTTTTGCCCTACTAACAACACCTCGTTTTGTTCTAGCCATATTATCCTCTTAAGTTATATGGCATATACGATTTGACAATTTTAGAGTCTTGTTTTGTCATTATTGTAGTGCCTCTTTGTTTTCTAATTTGTGAATTCGTTCGCTTAATCATACCATGTCTCTTACCTGATTGAGGCATTTTAATTTTACCTGAAGCAGTAAATCTAAATCTTTTTTTCGCAGAGCTTTTTGTTTTAAGTTTTGGCATAAAATATTTCGGACTTATATAGGCATTAATAAATCTTTACAAGATACTATTATTGATGATTTACAGAGGTTGAATTATCATAACCATCTGTCTACCTTCAAATTTTGGCTTGCTTTCAACTTTAGCAACGTCTTTGGTTTCCTCTATGATCTTGTTCATCAAATCTTTACCGAGATCTGTATGTTGCATTTCTCTTCCTTTAAATTTGACCGTAAATTTTACTTTATTGCCCTTTGAAATAAATTTTTTAGCATTTTTAATTTTAAAATTATAGTCATGTGTTTCTGTTCCTGGTCTTAATTTTATTTCTTTAAGTGAAACTGTTTTTTGTTTCTTCTTTGCTTGATTTGCTTTTTTCTGCAAATCATATTTGTACTTACCCATATCCATAATTTTACAGACTGGTGGATTAGCATTTGGTGAAATTTCGATTAAATCTAATCCTTCTTGTTTTGCTAATTCAATAGCTTTGTTTAGTGGCATTGCACCTAAGTTTCCTCCATCACTTCCAATGACTTGAACATCTAAAGCTCTAATCCTCTCATTGGCTTTGGGGCCTTGAGGTTTGCTTCTTCTCTGAAAATAATTAGGTTTAATGTTGGACACTTAATTTAAAGGCAACTTATTTGAGGTAAGCATATTTTTTATTAAATCTTCTCTTTTCATAACTTCTTGTTTATCAGAACCTAATTTTCTTACGGTCACTGTATTATCTGCAACTTCTTTTTTTCCACAAACAATAATAAACGGGATCTTTGCGAGAGAATGCTCTCTAACTTTGTAATTTATCTTCTCATTTCTTAAATCCATTTCACATTTTATACCTTCTTTAAATAAATCTTCAAATAACTTTTTTACGTAATCATTGTTTTCTTCAGCTATAGGACATACAACAGCTTGTGCTGGTGATAGCCAAAAAGGTAACTTACCAGCATAATTTTCAATTAAAATTCCAATAAATCTTTCTAAAGAGCCAAATAAAGCTCGATGTAGCATAACTGGAACTTTTTTATTACCATCTTTAGCAATATAGGATGCTCCAAGCCTATTAGGAAGATTGAGATCTACTTGTAAAGTTCCACATTGCCAGTCTCTTCCTATTGCGTCTCTTAAAACAAATTCAATTTTAGGTCCGTAAAAAGCACCTTCGCCTTTGTTAATTGTATACTCAAGTTTAGATTGTTTAATTGCTGCAAGTAATGCTGCTTCAGATTTATCCCATACGTTGTCATCGCCCACTCGTTTTTCTGGTCTATCAGAATATTTTAAAATGACATTTTCAAATCCTAAGTCTTTATAAATTTCTAAAATTAAATTTGTTACTGATAATGACTCTTCAGTTATTTGATCTTCTGTACAAAATATGTGGGCATCATCTTGTGTAAACGCTCTAACTCTCAATAATCCATGTAAAGCACCTGATGGTTCATATCTGTGCACCTTGCCGAATTCAGAAAGTTTAAGCGGCAAGTCTCTGTAACTTTTTAGTCCTTGATTAAATACTTGAACACAGCCGGGACAATTCATAGGTTTCACAGCAAAAATTTTTTCATCAGGAGTTTCGGATGTATACATATGTTCTCCAAATTTATCCCAGTGTCCTGATTTTTCCCATAACGTTTTGTCCAAAAGCTCTGGTGTATTAATTTCCTTATAACCAGCAAGTCTTTGCTTAGCTCGCATGTATTCTACTAATCTTTGAAATAGCAACCATCCTTTCTCGTGCCAAAATACTGCCCCTGGACTTTCCTCTCTAAAATGAAATAAATCCATTTCCTTTCCAAGTTTCCTATGGTCTCTTTTTTCGGCCTCCTCTAATCGATTTAGATAATCGTCGAGCTCTTTTTTTGAACTCCAACATGTTCCGTAAATCCTTTGAAGCATCTCATTATCAGAGTCGCCTCGCCAATAAGCACCAGATACTTTTGTAAGTTTAAAAGCTTTTCCTATTTTACCAGATGAAGCTAGGTGCGGACCTCTACATAAATCGTGCCAAGTATCTCCGTGGTGGTAAATAGATAGCTCCTCGTTTTTAGGTATGCTCTCAATGATTTCAGCCTTATATTTTTCTCCAATCTTTTTAAAATGAGATATAGCTTGATCCCTTTTCCAAACCTCTCTTCTGGTTTTCACGTCCCTATCAATTATCTCAGACATTTTTTTTTCAATATTATTTAAATCTTCACTAGTGAAAGGTTCTTTTCTTGCAAAATCGTAATAAAATCCATTTTCTATAACAGGCCCGATTGTTACTTGTGTGCCGGGGTATAACTCTTGAACGGCCATCGCCATTATATGAGCTGCATCGTGTCTAATCACTTCTAAACCTTCTTTATCTTTAGAAGTAATAATTCTTACCTTGGCATCCCTATTAATTTGATAGCTTAAATCTTTTAAGTCACCATCTACTTCCATTATTAAAGCAGCTTTTTCAAGTGATTTACTAATTTTTTTTGTTAAATCAAAACCAGTAATGGATTTTTCAAAATCTATTTTTTTTCCATCTAATAATTGAATTTGTGGCATTAATTTTTAATTAATCTTCTATACTCTTTTAAATTAGATTGGCACATTGTTTCAACATCAAATTTTTTAGTAATATTTTTTCTACCCTCATTTCCTATAGATTTTAATTCATCTGGTGATAATTGAATAACAGTATTTAAACTTTTAGCAAGTTCTCTGGGATCATCATGATTATACAAAAAACCGGTTTTTTTATTGATAATTGTTTCTTTTGAACCGCCTATGTTGCTAGCAATAATTGGCTTACCCATTGATTGAGCTTCTACTGAAACTCTACCAAATGCCTCGGGTTCTATCGAAGCCGAAACCACTACATCAGCTAAAGAATATGCAAGAGGCATTTCATTACAGTGTTGAATGAACTTAATTTTTTTATTTAAACTATATCTTTGAACAAGGTTACTCAATTTCTTAGAGTAAACTTTTCTACCTTGATCTGACCCAAGTATTATCGCTTGAAAGTTTGTGATATTATAATCTTCAACTAATATATTTAATGACTCGATAAATTTTTCCTGTCCTTTCCAATAAGTTAGTCTGCCAGGTAAAAGAATTATAAATTTATTTGACTCTAATCCCCATTCTTGTTTAAGTTTTTCTTGCTTAAGTGCTGAAATATTTTGAGAATTATAATAATCAATATTGATGCCTCTAAAAATTACTCTAAGTTTTTTTCCCTTACTTAAATATTCGCTATAATTTTCATTTATGTGGCCAAAAATAAAATTAGATCCTGCGATTGTTAATTTTGCTCTCAGCATTATACTATTATAGAATTTTTTAATTTTACTTTTAAAATTATAAGTTCCATGAAACGTTGTAACAAAAATTCTTCTTGTTACTAGTGAAGCTAAATAACATGACCAAGCCGGCGCTCTACTTCGTGCATGTATAATATTTATTTTATAAAATAAAATAAAAAAAATTAGCACCAAGGTATTGAATATTATTAAAAGAGGATTTTTAGAGTGTACTGGTAACCTAATTAACTTAACTTTGTCTTTTTTCACAAACTTAAGAAGTTCTCCTCCAGAAGTTGCTAAAAAAGATCCACAATCATTCTCTGGAAGAAAATGAGCGATATCATAACAACCTGTTTCTGCGCCACCATAACCAAGTTTAGGAATAACCTGGAGAACATTTAATTTCGTAGTCATATTGTTTGTTATATAATATTACTTAAAAATTCTTGTATGAAAAAATTCAAATATTTTAAATTATCAAAGACTAAAAAACTCAGATTTACAGACAATTACTTTAAAAAAAAACTTTATATTGTTTTTTTACATGGTTTTATGTCCGATATTGAGGGAAAAAAACCTCAAGCATTTCTTCGGTTCGCCAAAAAAAATAAATTAGGTTTTTTAGCTCTTGAATACTCAGGTCATGGAAAATCATCTGGAGAATTCATCAAGGGAAATATTAGCTCTTGGACAAGAGATACAAAATTAATAATTAAGAAAATAGTAAAAAAAAATAATTTTATTCTTATAGGTTCAAGCATGGGTTCGTGGATTGGACTTAATCAATTCAAATATTACAAAAAACAAATTAAAGGTTTTGTTGGAATTGGTTCAGCCCCAGAATTTTTAACAAGACTTATGTGGAATAAATTTCCAAAAAAAACAAAGAGGGAGTTGAGGAAAACACAAAAAATTTTAATCAAAAATGGAGGCTATGAATATCCAATTACTTTACAGCTTATTAAAGATGGAAGAAAAAATAAAGTTTTAAGCAGAAAAATAAATTCTAAAATAGATGTAACAATGATTCATGGTCAAAAAGATGAGGTTGTACCAGTAAGTTTCTCTAAATTGGTATTAAAAGTTTTCAATAAAGCTAAAAAGAAAGTCGTTATAATAAAAAATGGTGATCACAGTTTATCCAATCAAAGGCCCTTAAAGATAATAATTAAAGAATTACATACCATTATTAAAAATATTATTTAACCCTTCTTCATAGGAAGGATATTTTAAATCATATTTAAAAAAGGCTTTCATTTTTTTGTTATCAACTTTTTTAGAATCTTTGTAAAAGTTTTGTAACATTTCACTTTCGAGTTCCTCAAGTTTTACTGAATTAGGTATCTCTAGTTTTAGTAATTTTGCACCGTAGGCTGCTACATCAATTTGTGGGGCAGGTTTATCATCACAAATATTATAAATTTCATTATTTTTAAAATTATCAAGGGACTTAAATAAAATGTTAGCTATGTCCTCAACGTGAATTCTTGAAAAAAAGTGATTTTTTTTATCTACAATTTGTACTTTACCAGTTTTTAATCTTTTCAAAATATTAAACTCATTTGAATATATGCCTGCTAATCTAAAAATTTGAAGTGGATAATTTTTTTTATTCGATAAACTTTTCCATTTTTTTTCTGCTTCTAATCTACTTATCCCATTACCTGATGTAGGTTGAGTAGCACTATCTTCGTTAACCCAATCACCTTTATGATCCCCATATACACTAGTTGCTGATAAATATGTAATCCATTTACAATTTATTATTTTTTTTAGATTTTTATCAAAGTAATTTGCTACAATATCTTTACCATCAATAGGTGGAATGGAAACTAAAATGTAATTTGCTTCCTCTATTTTTTTTTTAATAGAGTTATCAAACTTATTTTCAGTAAATTGGTATGAATTTATCTTAAAATTATTAAACTCGATTTGATGAGTTTCCTGTCTAGAAGTAACACTTAAATCAAAGTCTTTTTTTTCATAAATTAACTTATTAATGAAACTTTCTGCAACTTGGCCAAAGCCAAAGCAAAAGACTTTAGTTTTACTCATTAACCTGCTTTCTTAGTATAAGATCTTAAGCTGATAGGATTGTCTAATTTATCAAGCATTTCTATCGGGCAAATTTGTTTAAATTTTTTAAGTTCATTATTAAAGTCATTTAATATTTTTTGAGCAATTTTTGAATTTGTTTCTTTGACAAAAGTATTTAAACTGTCTTTTAAAAACTTCTTCCAATAATCTGTTTCAACTTCTTGCCAAACTATTGAAGTCGGATTAACAAAATTTTCAAATGTATTATTGTCATCATAAACAAATGCCATTCCACCAGTCATTCCTGCTCCAAAATTGTCACCTACTTCTCCTAGTATTATAGCTGTTCCACCAGTCATATATTCACAACCATGGGCTCCACATCCTTCAACGATTGAAAAACTTCCAGAGTTTCTAACTGCGAACCTCTCTCCCGCTTGCCCAGATGCAAACAGTTTTCCTGAAGTTGCTCCATAAAGAACAGTGTTTCCTATTATTGTATTTTCATTTGAAACTAATGAACTTTTTAGAGATGGATATACAACGATAGTCCCTCCAGATAATCCTTTGCCAACGTAATCATTGCAGTCCCCTTCAACAATAAGTTTAATTCCTTTAGCTAAGAAAGCACCAAGAGATTGTCCCGCTGAACCCTCTAATTTAATATTAACCGTATTTTCATCTAATTTATTGTTTCCGAATTTTTTATAAATGTGGTGAGATAATCTTGTTCCTACTGATCTTGAAGTGTTTTCTATCTCGTAATTAAATTTATTTTTTGAGTCTGTTTTAATCTTATCTTTTATCTCGGACCAAATCTTTTCGTCGAGAGTATCTGGTACTTCATTTATATGTTTATCTTTACAATATCTTAGATTTTCACCTGGATCAGCCTGAACTAAAAGAGGATTTAAATCTAAATCATCTAAGTTAGATGCACCTTTGTTTACCTGAGCTAATAAATCTGTTCTTCCTATAATTTCATTGATCGATTTAAATCCTAGAGAGGCGAGAATTTCTCTGACTTCTGTTGCTGCAAATTTAAATAAATTTACAACTTTTTCTGGGGTGCCGGTAAATTTTTCTCGTAAAGCCTCATCTTGACTGCAAACTCCAACTGGACATGTGTTTGAGTGACACTGTCTTACCATTATACATCCCATTGCAACTAAAGACGATGTGCCCATTCCATATTCTTCTGCTCCCATCATTGCAGCCATCACTATATCACGGCCAGTTTTTAATCCCCCATCCGTTCTTAAAGTAACGTTATGTCTTAAATTATTTAAAGTAAGAATTTGGTTTGCCTCTGTTAAACCCATCTCCCAGGGAATACCCGCATACTTAATACTTGTTTGGGGACTAGCGCCAGTTCCTCCAGAATGTCCTGAGATCAAAATGATGTCTGCTTTTGCTTTCGCTACACCTGCTGCTATTGTACCAATACCAGTTGATGCAACTAATTTAACACCAACTCTTGCACCTGGATTGATTTGTTTTAAATCATAAATTAGTTGGGCCAAGTCTTCTATAGAATAAATATCGTGATGTGGTGGTGGTGATATTAAAGTTACACCTGGTGTCGAATGTCTTAATCGTGCTATTTCTTTTGTGACTTTAAAACCTGGTAATTGTCCTCCTTCACCTGGTTTAGCTCCTTGAGCAATTTTGATTTCTATTTCGTTAGCGTTATTTAAATAATCAACAGTTACTCCAAATCTTGCAGATGCAATTTGTTTCACTCTTGAGTTTGCGCTATCTCCGTTAGGTAATATTTTAAATCTTTTCGCATCTTCGCCCCCTTCTCCGCTACAAGAGGCACCTTTGATTCTATTCATTCCCATTGCTAAAGTTTCATGAGCTTCTGCTGATAGCGCTCCATGAGACATACTTCCGCTTCCAAATCTTTTTAAAATTTCTTCAATTGGCTCTACTTCTTTTATATCAATGGGTTTTCTTTGTTTTTTAAATTCTAATAAATCTCTTATATTAATCGGAGGTAAATTATGAATTCCAGCTGAATACTTTTTATATAATTCATATGAACCGCTACCTACAGCGCTTTGCAATAAATGAATTAATCTTCCTTGGTATTGGTGATCTTCTCCGCTTTTTCTATATCTGTATAGTCCTCCGATAGGTAAAGTGAATACATTTTTTGCATTAAATTTTTTGTGTAGTTCCTTGATTTTTTTCTCGATTCCAATTACGCCTATTCCTGAAATTCTTGAAGACATGCCTGGAAAATAATCTGAAACGATAGCTCTACTTAAACCTACCGCTTCAAAGTTGCATCCGCCTCTATAAGAACTTATTACTGATATTCCCATCTTTGACATAATTTTAAGAAGACCAGCATCAATTGAATTTTTAAATTTATTAACACAAGTTTCAAAGTCAGATTTACCAAATAATTTTTTCTCAAATCTTTGATAAATGCTATCTATTGCAAGATATGGGTTCACTGTAGTGGCTCCGACCCCAATTAAAATAGCAAAAGAATGTGTATCCATTGCATCAGAACACTCAACATTTAGAGAACAATAGCCTCTCAATCTGTGTTTTACTAAGTGAGAGTGGACGGCTCCTACAGTCAATATACTTGGAATACTTGCTTTTTGATTTGAAATATTTTTATCAGATAATATTAAAAAAGTGCTTCCTTCTCTAACAGCTGTTTCTGCCTCTTTTCTAATTAGTTCAATTCTTTCCTTAAGAGTTTCTTCAATATTAAAAGTACAGTCGATTACTTTAACTTTTTTTGAAAAAAATTTTTTAAATTTATTAAATTGTGAGTTAGTAAGTATGGGGCTATCTAAAACATAAATATTTTCTTCAGTAAGATTATCAAAATCTAAAATGTTGCCTAAATTCCCAAATCTTGTCTTTAAACTCATTACTTTATTTTCTCTTAAAGAGTCTATTGGTGGATTGGTTACTTGGCTAAAGTTTTGTCTAAAATAATGTGACACAGGTCTAAAATGACTTGATAGTACAGCAACTGGAGTATCATCGCCCATCGAGCCTGAAGCTTCTTTTCCTTCCTCTGCCATTGGGTGGAGAATTAACTCTAAGTCCTCTATACTTAATCCTGATAAAAATTGTCTTTTCCTTAAATCCTCACCTAAGAAATTTGGCTTTTCTCCACCAAATGAAATCTTTTTTTCTAAATCAATAATCTGTTTATTGTACTTTTTATAATCCTTTGCCAAAAGATCCTTAATTTCTTTGTCTTTGTAAAGTTTTCCTTTTTTCAGATCGATTGCAATAATTTGACCTGGACCAAGTTTTCCTTTTTCAATGATCTTTTCCTCTGAAATTTTAATCATTCCAGTTTCTGAACCCACAAAAAATAGATCGTCCGAGGTGATTGAATATCTTAAAGGCCTTAGTCCGTTTCTATCCGACGAAGCTAAAACCCATTTCGCATCAGTTGCACAAATGGCTGCCGGACCGTCCCATGGCTCTATAGTGCTGTTAAGGAAATTGAATAAGTCTTGATGGTTTTTTGGAACTGTTTTGCTTCTCTTTGACCATGAGTCAGGGATCATCATTAATTTTATTAGTGGCGCTAATTTTCCTGAATGTGTTAAAAGTTCAAAAACATTATCAAGTGCTCCAGAATCCGAAGAGCTTCTTATTACTGGCTTTAAATTTTTTACATCTTTGAAAAGCTGACTGGACATGTCTTGCTCATGAATTTTCATCCAGTTTATATTTCCTTTTACCGTATTTATCTCTCCGTTGTGCGCTAAAGTTCTAAAAGGTTGGGCCAAATCCCAACTTGGGAAGGTGTTAGTTGAATATCTTTGATGAAAGATTGCAAATCTTGAAGTTAACTTTTCATCATTAAGATCTGGATAAAATTCAGATAACATTTCAGCTAGAAACATTCCTTTATAAACAATAGATCTTGAACTGAAAGAGCAGATATAAAAATCTTTTATTTGCATATCTCTTGCAACTTTTTCTATTTTCTTTCTTGTTTCGAACAAATCTCTTTCTAGGTCATTAGTTTGCAATACCTCATTTTTTTTAAACATGACTTGAGCAATTTCTGGACGGTTTTGATCAGCCGTTTTTCCTAAAACACTTGGATTAATTGGGACTTGTCTCCAACCATATATGTAATAATTTTCAGCTAATAGTGCGGACTCGATAATCTCTCTGCATTTTTCTTGTTCTGAATAATCTGTTCTTGGAAGAAATACCATTCCAACACAAATTCTTTTATTTTCATCAAGGGTATGTCCAGTTGTAGAAATTTTATCTTTAAAGAAATCAGGCGCTATTTCAATTTGAATTCCTGCGCCGTCACCAGATTTTCCGTCTGCATCTACAGCTCCCCTGTGCCATATAGCTTTTAACGCCTCAATACCATACTCAACAATTTTTCTAGATTTTTTTCCATTTGTAGATGCAATTAGCCCCACACCACATGCATCGTGTTCCATCTCTGGAGAATAGTTAAAACTTTTTTCTAAAATTTCTTTATTTTTTTTGTAATTTTTCATTTTAATTACGCGGCAGCTACGGATTTATTTTTATTTGCTTTTAATTGTAAATATTTTTCAATTTGAACAGCAGCATCTCGACCATCTCTTATCGCCCAAACTACGAGTGAAGCTCCTCTTACAATGTCTCCCGCTGCAAATATTCCATCCAAATTAGTTTGCATCGATTTCAGATTAATTTTTAAAGTTCCCCATTGCGAGACTACTAATTCTTTTGCGTTAAACAACTTGGGTAAATTTTCTGGATCAAATCCCAAAGATTTAATTACAAGATCCGCCGGGATCTTATATTCAGATCCCTTTTCAATTTCTGGTCTTCTTCTACCGGATGAGTCAGGTAAACCCAATTTCATTTTATTTACCTCCACTGCTTCAACTTTATTTATTCCAATGAAACTTTTTGGACTTGTTAACCAAACGAATTCTACTCCTTCTTCAATTGCGTTTCCTACTTCTCTAGCTGATCCAGGCATATTTTCTCGATCACGCCTGTAAAGACATTTTACAGACTTAGCTTTCTGTCTTACTGAAGTTCTTACACAGTCCATAGCGGTGTCTCCGCCACCTATTACAACTACATTTTTTCCCTCAGCATTAAGAGTACCATCATCAAATAATTTTACTTTATCGCCTAATCCTTTTTTGTTAGATGCGGTTAAAAAATCCATTGCGGGAAAAATATTTTGAAGGTTGTAACCTGGGATATCTATTTCTCTAGCTTTATAAACTCCAGTAGCAATAAGTATTGCATCATGTATTTCCTTAAGTTCATATAGTGTTTTATCTTTTCCAACCTCAAAATTTTGAACAAATTTAATACCAGAGTCTTTAAGAAGCTTTGTTCTTCTCTCAACAACAAATTTTTCTAATTTAAAATTTGGAATACCATAAATTAAAAGACCACCTGGCCTATCGTATCTATCATAAATTGTTACCTGGTAACCTGATTTTCGAAGTTCTTCAGCGCAAGCCATTCCAGCTGGACCAGCGCCTATAATGCCAACTGATTGTTTTAACTCTCTTTTAACTTTAAAAGGTTTTACCCATCCTTTATCCCAAGCTGTATCAGTTATATATTTTTCTATAGAACCTATTGTTACGGTTCCATGACCAGACTGCTCAATCACACAATTCCCTTCACATAATCTATCTTGAGGACAAATTCTTCCACAAACTTCTGGCATATTATTTGTGCTTTGTGAAACTTCATAAGCCTCTTTCAAACGACCCTCAGCAGTTAATTTCAACCAGTCTGGTATATTGTTGCTAAGTGGACAGTGGATTTGACAGAAAGGAACTCCGCATTGTGAACATCTGCTCGATTGCTCAGTTGCTTTATCGGTAATGTAATCTTTATAGATTTCATTAAAATCACCTTTCCTCTTGTTAGTATTTCTTTTTTCAGGGGATTCCTGATTTACATCTACAAACTGAAGCATTTTTTTAGTCATAAAAGTGTTAATTAAGTTAAGTAGTATAAGATTGATAGCTTTTAAAGGTCAATACCAGTTACCTATATATCAAAAACCCCAAAAAAAAGATGTCTTTTTTTGCATACCTGTTATGCATTCAAAATTGCCAATAAATAAACAACCTTTAATTTTACTTATTTAACGTGATTGAAATTTTTATTTTATCTTTAATCCAAGGAATTACTGAATTTATACCCGTAAGTTCCTCTTCTCATCTCATTTTAGTTTCAAAATATCTTAACTTTGAAAATCAAAGTCTAGCCTTAGATGTGAGTTTGCATATTGGTTCGTTTATTGCTGTGTTATTTTTCTTTTACAAGGATATTCTCAGTTTTTTAGAGAATAAAATTATTTTTTTAAAAATTTTAGTTTCTTCTATACCGGTAATGATAGCAGGAGTTTTTTTTATTGAAACTGGTTTAATTGAAAAAATTAGAAATATAAAAGTTATAGCATTTACTACTATAATATTTGGAATTCTACTGTTTATCAGTGACAAATTTAAATTAGAAAAAGATATTAATGGAAATTTTACTTATAAGTCTGCTATTTTTATTGGATGTTTTCAAATCTTATCTTTAATACCTGGTGTTAGTAGATCTGGAATAGCCATAACCGCAGCTAGATTATTAAAATTTAAAAGAGTCGATGCTGGAAAGATCTCTTTTTTAATTTCAATTCCAATTTTAGGAGCAGTTTCAATTTTTGGAATAAAAAATTTAATTTTATCTGAAAATTTAAGTTTTACATATTTAAATTTATTATCTATTTTAATCTCTTTCTTTTTTTCGTTAATGACAATTAAATATTTTTTAAAATATATAAATAAATTTAATCTAAATATTTTTGTTTATTATAGAATTTTTTTAGGCTTGATACTTATAATTTTAGCTTACTTATAAAAGAAAAGTAAGAGATAAAAGTAAGATAAAAACTATGAAAAAGAATAAAACTACAGATTTTTTCAGGGATAAATTTAATAATGATTTCATAAATCTACTTTATTATTTTTTTTTAAAAATTCAATTAATTTTGGTGCGCCTGCTAGGATTTGAACCCAGAACCTCCTGGTCCGTAGCCAAGCGCTCTATCCAGTTGAGCTACAGGCGCAATAATTTAAAATTATTGAAGAATGTATAAATTAATCTAATATTGTGCTGTGATCAAACAAAATTTAATTACTAATTATTTAATTAACCTCTTAATTTCAATTATTCCGGTAAGTTATATTGCTGGTAATTTAATATTAAATCTAAATATAATTTTAATAATAATTACGTTTTTTTTTTCATATAAACTTGAAATTTTAAAATTCGATTTTAGTTCCTTTGATAAGTTGATAATTGTATTTTTTTTATACATTTTACTAAATGGTGTTTACAATAATTTTTTAAATACTTTTCTCGATCAAGAAAATAATTTAATTTTCAATAAATCTATATCTTATCTTAGATTTTTATTTTTATATTTAATCTTAAAGTTTCTTATTAAGAAAAATTTCATTTATTATAAATTAATTTTTTTTTCTTTTGGTTTATTATCAGTTTTCGTAAGTATTGATTTAATTTTCCAATTTTTTTTTAGAGTAGATCTACTTGGTTACGAGGTAGGAGAAAGTACTAGAAGAATAGGAGGACCGTTTGGTGATGAGTTAATTGCAGGAGGTTTTGTGCAAAGATTTTATATTTTTTTTTTATTTTATTTTTTATTATTTTTAAATTTTAATAAAAGATGGGTTTTACACATTTATATTTTATTGTGCTTATTCTTATTTTCTTTAGGAATTCTTTTTAGCGGTAATAGGATGCCATTAGTTTTATTTCTTTTAAGCTTATTGTTAATCTTAATATTTGAAAAATCTTTAAGAAAAAATTTGTTATTAATTTTTACAATATTTTTTTTAAGTACAGCTGGTTTAATAAATTCAAGTGAGAAATTAAAACATCACTTAACTGGATTTAAAAAAAGAAGTTTTGAAATTGTAAATTATTTACATAGCAAGATTTTATTAAATGAAGTTGAAGACATCACAGATATTCCAAATCCTTATGCAAAAGAATTTGAAATTGGCATTTTAACTTGGAGTGAAAATAAAATAGTTGGTACCGGTATCAAATCATTTTATATGAGCTGTGCACAAACTGATAAACCTTTGTTTAAGAATTATAAAGGATCTATCTGCAATACCCACCCACATAACTACTATTTACACATAGCTAATGAACTTGGCATTATTGGATTGTTTATTATAATTTTAATTTTTTTAGTAATTATCACTAACGGTTTTAAATATTTCTTTTCAGAAAGGCATTCTTATGAAAAAAAACTGTTTTTACCCTTTTTTGTAATATTTTTAGTAGAAATTTTCCCTCTGAAAACTACTGGAAGCTTTTTCACTACTGCAAATTCTACTTTTATATTTATTATTATCTCATTTATTGTAGGTTTAGTTGAACTAAAAAATAAAACAAATGACGAAAAATAGTGTTGTAATAACCTCTGCTTGTAGAACTGCCGTTGGTTCATTAGGAAAATCTTTAAAAAATGTCAAAGCTGAGGATTTAGGCTCTGCGGTGATATCAGAGTCTATTGCTAAATCTAATATAAAACCTACTGATCTTGACGAAATAATATTTGGTCAAGTTTTGACCGGAGGCTCAGGTCAAAATCCAGCTAGACAGGCAGCTATGAGGGCAGGAGTTCCAAAAGAAGTTCCAGCATATATCGTTAATCAAGTATGCGGTTCTGGAATAAGATCTATAGCTTCAGGTTATCAAAGTATAAAAGCAGGAAACTCAAAAATATTGATTGCTGGTGGACAAGAAAATATGTCACTAGCTCCTCACGCTATTCATTTAAGAGATGGTAAAAAATTAGGTGATGCTGAGTTGATCGATACTATGATTAAAGATGGGCTATGGGATGCATTTCATGGTTATCATATGGGTGTGACTGCTGAAAATGTAGCTGAAAAATTTCAGGTTACGAGGGAAGAGCAAGATAAATTTTCTCTTAAATCTCAAGAAAAAGCTCTTAAAGCTCAGAAGGATAATAAATTTAATGATGAAATAATCAATTTCAAAATCAAATCAAAAAAAGCAGAGACAAATTTTAACAAAGATGAACATCCAAGAGAAGGAATAAACTTGAATGCTCTTTCAAGGTTAAAACCTGTATTTAAAAAAGACGGTTCAGTGACTGCTGGAAATGCTTCAGGTATTAATGATGGAGCTGCAGCTGTTACATTAATGAGTAAGCAGGAGGCTGAAGAAAGAGGTTTGGAAAAATTAGTTACTGTTAAATCTTGGGCTAGTTGTGGTGTGGATCCTGCTTTAATGGGAACTGGCCCAATTCCATCTGCAAAGAAAGCACTAGACTTAGCTGGGTGGAAAATAAATGAAGTGGATCTATTTGAAATAAATGAAGCCTTTGCAGCACAAAGTATAGCTGTTGTAAAAACTCTTTCAATTCCAGAAGAAAAAGTAAATGTTAATGGTGGAGCTATAGCTTTGGGACATCCTATTGGTGCTTCCGGGACAAGAATATTAGTGACACTTATACATGAAATGATTAAGCGTGATGTAAAAAAAGGTTTGGCAACTCTTTGTATTGGTGGTGGTATGGGTATTGCAATGTGTATTGAAAGATAGATTGTTCAATGGAACTTCCTGTTGTTAATCACCCCGACTACGTAGCTAAAATTAACGATGATAACAAATTTCCTATTAAAAAATTTGGCGCACTAGCAAAACACCTTTTAAATAAGGGTGTAGTTAAAAAATTTCATATACCAAAAGAATGTTCGATCGAAACTATGAAAACTTCTCATTCGTTAGAATATATTAATCATATTAAAAACAAAACATTAGATATTAAAGCTCAAAAAAAAATAGGATTTCCAATTAATGACAGCGTAGTGAGAAGATCTTTTGTAGCGACCGGAGGAACAGTTTTAGCAAGTAAACTCGCTTTGGACTCAAAGCTTGCCTGTAATACTGCAGGGGGAAGCCATCATGCAACTTTTGACTTTGGCGCGGGCTATTGTGTTTTTAATGATGTTGCAGTTGCAGCCAATTATTTAAAAAAAAGAAATTACGCAAAAAAAATCCTTATAATTGATTTAGATGTACATCAAGGAAATGGCAATTCAGAAATATTTAAAAACGATAAAAATGTTTTAACATTTAGTATGCACTGTGCCTCCAATTATCCTGCAAAAAAATCAAAGAGTGATATTGATATTGAACTTAAAGATCAGATGGAAGATGAGGAGTACTTGAATATTCTTTATAAAAATTTAAAAGAACTTAATAAAAATAAGTATGATTTTATATTTTATATAGCTGGAGTAGATATTCATCATGAGGATAGATTGGGAAAACTCAAAATTTCTGATTACGGAATAAATAAAAGAGATAGGATTGTTATTGAAAATTTTTATTCTAAAAATATTCCATTATGCGGAGTTTTAGGCGGGGGGTATAATAAAAGTTTTGAGAAATTAATAGAGCTTCATTCTATGCTTCACAAAAATTGCGCTGAAGTTGTTTGAAACTCAGCCCCAACTACCTTTTGATAGGAGTTCCAGGGTTAGGGCCAAGCTTAATTAAAACATAACTTATATTTCAATAAAAATTAATGTAAGAAAATGACGCGTTACTTTTAATTTACTAAGATTTTAGTTGTGACATATTTTCAAAAAACTTCAAAGATTCAGGATTCGCAATAGCTTCTTTATTATTGATCTTTTCTCCATTTACGACCTGTCTTACAGCTAACTCCACGATCTTCCCGCTTTTAGTTCTTGGAATTTCTGGAACTTTAATGATTATTGAAGGAACATGTTTAGGGGAACAATTTTTTCTAATTTTAGATTTGATTAATTTGATTTTTTCATCGTTTAATTCCTCATCATTTCTTGTTGTTACAAACAGAATTACTCTTACATCATCATTGTAATCTTGTCCGATAACTAAGCCTTCGGTGATAAAATCAATATCTTCAACCTGTTGATAAATTTCTGATGTTCCTATTCTTACCCCTCCAGGGTTTAGCGTTGCATCAGATCTTCCTCTCATTATAAAACCATTATTTTTAGTTCTCTCAATGAAATCACCATGATGCCAAATATTTTTAAATCTACTAAAGTAAGCTTTATGATATTTTTTTCCATCATCATCACCCCAAAACTTAACGGGCATCGAGGGAAAAGGTTTTTTAACCACGAGCTCTCCCTTCTCTCCATCAATAACACTTCTTCCATCATCGGTAAAAACATCAACTTCAATACCCAAGCTCTGACCTTGAATTTCGCCCATATGCACACTCGAGTAAAGGTTTCCTAAAACTAAACAACCAACTAAGTCTGTTCCCCCTGCGATTGATGTGAGATGAACGTCTTTCTTAATATTTTCATAAACATACTTAAAACTTTCCTCAGCTAAAGGGGACCCAGTGGAAGTAATTATTTTTATTGAACTTAAATCAAGGTTTGCGCTTTTATATTTTTCATTCTTTAAGTGATCTATATATTTAGCACTTACCCCAAAAAGGTTAATTTTCTTATTTTGACAGTACTCTAAAAGAACATTTATCTTAGGATAAAACGGTGCTCCATCAAATAAAAATATAGATGAACCTGTTGCTAATCCTCCTACTAGCCAATTCCACATCATCCACCCTGTAGTAGTGTAATAAAATAATCTTTCATTATTTCTGATATCACAGTGAAGCATAAATTCTTTGTTATGTTCAATTAAAACGTTTCCCGCTCCATGCGTTATACATTTAGGTTTTCCGGTTGTGCCACTTGAAAACAAAATATATATGGGGTGATTAAACTCAAATCGTTCAAAAGTTTCATCAGCTTCTGCCTGATTTAGAACTTCTTCAAAGTTTATATGCCCCTGTAGAAACATTTCTTCTTTTTTATTATACGCAAATACTAAAGTTTTTTTTATCGACGGAATTTGTTTAAAAATATCCTCAATTTTTTCAAGAATATTTATTTTTTTACCACTATAAAAGTAGTGGTCACTTGTTATTAAAATACTAGGTTCTATTTGTTTGAATCTATCAACAACACCTTGCGTTCCAAAGTCTGGAGAGCATGATGACCAAATAATTCCATTTTTAGCGCAAGCTAAAAAACTTATAACCGACTCAATTTTATTTGGCACATAAGCTGCAACACGATCTCCTTTTTTTAAACCTAAGGATTTTAGGTAATTTGAAAACTTACAAACTTTACTATAAAGTTGATCCCAAGAAATCTCTTCTTCAAACCCTTTCTCGGATAAAAAACTTATGGCAACGTCTGATGATCTTTTCTTTAAAATATTTTCTGTGTAATTTAATTTAGAATCTGAAAAAAATTTAGTTTTATTAAAAATATTATTGTATCTAATTACTTCTTTACCTTTGTCTCCTATAATCTTTGAATAGTCCCAAAACTTTGACCAAAATTCATCAGGATGATCTACAGACCATTTCCACAATTTTTTGAAATTGTAGTTTGATTTAAAATTTATAAATTTTGAAAAATCTTCAAGAATAGATTCTTTTTTTCTTTTATCAGATGGTTCCCACAGAAACTTTTCCATAAAAGCTAGCTTAGCTTTTATTTTTTTATCTTAATAGATATTTTTTAAGAATAATTTTCTGAACTAAAACTGCTCTATTTGTTTTAATCTCTCTTTTTTTGAATAAAAAATTTATTAACCAACGCATGTCACATATGAATAAAAATAATTGACAAAAAAAAGCAGAAAATGTGACAAAAATTGATCTTATCCGACTATTTGCCCTATTCTTTAATGTTTATTAATTATTTATTTTTTAATATGTTGCACCCAGTTTATAATAGCTAATTATGGCTCAGAATATTTCAGTTCCAGATATAGGTGATTTTAAAGATGTTGAGGTCATAGAAGTACTTGTTAAACCTGGAGACCAAATAAACAAGAATGATCCCATCGTCACAATCGAAAGCGATAAGTCTAGCGTGGAAATACCATCTCCAGCTGCTGGAGAAATCAAAGATTTAAAAGTTAAAATTGGGGATAAAGTTTCAGAGGGAAGTGTATTAGCAACAATAGAAAATGGTCAAGCTGCCTCGGCTCCAAAAGAGAAAAAAATTGAAAAAAAAGCTCAAACTCAAGAAACACCAAAAACTAATGGCGAAGTAAATCAGGTGAGACAAGTTAAGAAAGTCTTTGTTGAACCAGCTTCAAAAGATGATATTGATCCTGTTGAAACAAATGAATGGATAGACTCTCTTAATTCAGTTATTGAAAATGATGGTTCTTCAAGAGCAAGTTACTTATTAAACAAAGTTATCGATCAAGCTTATAAATCTGGTCTTGTTCTACCAGATACAAGGACAACTCCCTACATCAATACTATTCCGCCAGAGGCTGAAATAAAATCAACAGGTGATCAAAATATTGAAAAAAAAATCCGGGCATATGTTAGGTGGAATGCTGCAGCGATGGTCGTAAAAGCTAATAAAAAAAGTCCTGAACTAGGTGGTCACATTGGTACTTTTGCATCCGCAGCCACGCTTTACGATGTTGGTATGAATCACTTTTGGAGAGCAAAGAGTAATAAATTTGGAGGTGATTTAATTTATTTTCAAGGACACTCAGCTCCAGGAATGTATGCAAGAGCTTTCTTAGAGGGTAGACTAACAGCTAAACAATTAGATGGTTTTAGACAAGAGGTTAGTAAGGGTGGTTTGTCTTCTTACCCTCACCCTTGGTTGATGCCAAAGTTCTGGCAGTTTCCGACTGTATCTATGGGTCTTGGACCTATCATGGCTATCTATCAAGCCAGATTTTTGAAATATCTTATCAATAGAGGATTAGTTAAAGATGAGGGAAGAAAAATTTGGGTATTTCTTGGTGATGGTGAAATGGATGAACCTGAATCACTTGGTGCAATTGGTTTAGCTGCTCGAGAAAAATTAGATAATTTAGTTTTCGTAGTAAATTGTAATTTACAAAGACTAGATGGCCCTGTTCGAGGAAATAGTAAAATTATTCAGGAACTAGAGGGTAGCTTTAGAGGTTCGGGCTGGAATGTAATAAAAGTTATTTGGGGATCATACTGGGATCAATTATTGGCTAAAGATAAGACAGGTCTTCTTATAAAAAGAATGAACGAATGTGTAGATGGAGAGTACCAAGCATTTAAGGCTAAGGGTGGATCTTATGTTAGAGAAAAATTTTTTGGAAAATATCCTGAGCTTACTGAGCTTGTTTCTTCTTTAACAGATAAAGATATTTGGAGATTAAATAGAGGAGGTCATGATCCTCACAAAGTTTATGCAGCTTACGCAGCAGCAGTGCAACATACTGGATCACCAACGGTTATCTTAGCAAAAACTATTAAAGGATATGGAATGGGTAAAACAGGTGAAAGTGTAAACACAACCCATCAACAAAAAAAATTAGATGAAGAGGATTTGCTTTACTATAGAGATAGATTTAATGTCCCGTTAACAGATAAACAGGTTAAGAATATTGAATATTTTAAACCTAATGAAAATTCTGAAGAGATAAAATATTTAAAAGATAAGAGAATGAAACTTGGAGGTTTCATTCCTGAGCGATCATCTTTTGCTAAACAAATTAAAGCTCCACCAAAAGACATCTTTGATGCATTCATGAAATCAACTGGGGAAAAAGAAATGTCCACAACAATGGCTTTAGTGAGAATGATGACCGCGCTCCTTAGAGATAAAAATGTTGCACCAAGGTTAGTACCAATCATCCCTGATGAAGCGAGAACTTTTGGAATGGAGGGATTTTTTCAAAAAATTGGTATTTACGCGCATGAAGGACAAAAATATGAGCCGGTAGACTCTGAACAACTTAGTTCATATCGAGAGGATAAAAGTGGACAAGTTTTAGAAGAAGGTATTAATGAGTCTGGGGCGATGTCATCTTGGATTGCAGCAGGAACCGCTTACACTAATCACGATATCGAAATGATACCAGTTTATATTTTCTATTCTATGTTCGGATTTCAAAGAGTTGGAGATCTAGCATGGGCAGCTGGTGACTCCCAAGCTAGGGGGTTTTTAATTGGAGCAACAGCTGGAAGAACCACATTAGCTGGAGAAGGATTACAACACCAGGATGGGCACAGCCAATTATTGGCATCAAATATTCCAAACTGCATTAGTTATGATCCAACATTTGCTTACGAGATGGCAACAATATTTAGAGAAGGCTTAAGAAGAATGCATGAAAAGAAAGAGAATGTCTTTTACTACATCACTGCAATGAATGAAAACTACTCTCATCCAGAAAAACCTAAAGGTTGTGATGATGGAATTTTAAAAGGTATGTACTTATTCAAAGAGGGAAAAAATAAAGGAAAAACTAAAGTTCAATTATTAGGTTCAGGAACAATTTTAAGAGAAATTATATCTGCTTCTGAAATCTTATCAAAAGAATATAATATAGATGCAGACATTTGGAGCGTGACGAGTTTTAATGAATTAAGAAGAGATGGAATGGAAACTGAAAGATTGAATCTTTTAAATCCAAATAAAAAACCAAAAAAATCTTATGTTCAAGAATGTTTGTCTAAAAGAGATGGACCAGTCATAGCAGCTTCTGATTATACAAGAGCATTCACAGATCAGATTAGACCTTACACGGACAAGAAGTTTTACTCATTCGGAACAGATGGTTATGGAAGAAGTGACACTAGAAAAAATCTTAGAAAATTTTTTGAGGTAGATAAAGAGCATATAGTAGCCTTTACCTTAAGCGCATTAGCAAAAGAACAACTTGTTGGTTCTGAAGAAGCAGAAAAAGCAATTAAAAAATATAAGATAGACAAAGAGAAAGATTTCCCAGCAAATTTATAAAATGACAATCCAAAAAATTTTAGTTCCAGATATGGGTGACTTTAAAGATGTCGAGGTTATCGAAGTTCTCGTTAAAAAAGGCCAAGTCATTAAAAAAAACGACTCTTTAATTACTTTAGAAAGTGACAAATCAAGTGTTGAGGTGCCTTCAACTCACGAAGGCAAGATAGAAAAAATTAATGTTTCTGTAGGTGATAAAATTAATAAAGGGGATTTAATTCTTACTTTAGAGTCAAAGCAAGAAACAAATGAACCTGTAAAAGAAAAATCTAAAAAAGAACCAGTAAAACAAAAAACACAAAATGAAGTAGTCCAGGTACAAAAGCAACAACCCGCACCTAGTGTTTCTGCTTCAGGAAAAAGTTCTGCAAGTCCAAAAATAAGAAAATTTGCAAGAGAGCTGGGAGCGGATATTTCTAAAATTTCTGGCACACAACGTGCTGGCAGAGTTTCAGCCGAAGATGTTAAAAATTTTGTAAGATCTCAAGTTACAGTTTCTCAAGGTGAGGTGCAAAAAAAAGAAGTTACAAAACATGTGGAAGAATATTCTCACGAAGAATTTGGGGAAATTGCAACACAAGATCTACCACGTGTTAAGAAACTTTCAGGACCACATTTAGTCAGATCTTGGACAGAAATTCCACATGTTACTCAACATGATGAAATAGATGTTACTGACATGGAACTGTTTAGAAATTCTTTATACGATTATTATACTGGTGAAAAAATAAAAGTAACTCCTCTTGCTTTTATTGCAAAAGCCTTAGTGAGCGCTCTAAAAGAATTTCCTAATTTTAACGCATCATTAAACCCTGAGAGTAATAAAATTATTTATAAAAAATATTTTCATATTGGCTTTGCCGTTGATACTCCGCATGGCCTAATGGTTCCTAAATTAAGAAACGTCGATCAAATGAGTATTCAAAAAATTGGGGAAGAGCTTAAAAATACAAGTCAACTTTGTAGAGAACTTAAAATTGATAAAAAAGAATTTTTTGGTGGATCGATGACTATCTCAAGTTTAGGGGGAATTGGCGGAACACATTTTACACCCATTATTAATCCGCCAGAAGTAGCAATTTTAGGAGTCGGAAGAACTTTCGATCGACTTGTTAAAGAAAAAAATCAAATTGTTTCTAAAAAGATACTTCCAATATCACTATCTTATGATCACAGATTAATAGATGGCGCTGAAGGTGCTAGATTTTGTGTCTATCTTGGAAAATGTCTTGGAAAAGATTTTGCCTTTAAACTTGCTGTTTAGTTGCTCTTAAACTAATAAGCCTTAATGAATAAAAAAGTATTTTCTCTTATATGTGCTATTAGCTGTTCTTTAATTTGGGGTTCAGCTTTCGTGGCTCAAGATATGGGAATGGATTATAACGGACCATTTACATTTACTTTCGGCAGGCTTTTTCTTGGATTTCTAACGCTAATCCCATTTTTTTATATTTTCGAATATAAAAAGGTTAATTCAATAGTTTTTAAAAAAGTTAACATTTTAAATCTATTGCTTATTGGATTTCTTCTTTCGATGGGAAATGTTTTGCAACAATATGCTCTACTTTATACAGATGTAGCTAATACAGCAGTATTTACAATTTTTTATGTAGTTTTAGTTCCATTTGTTGCTTACTATTTTTTTTCAAAAAATATTCATAAGTCTGTTTGGCTATCTATTATTATTTGTTTATTTGGAGGCATACTTTTAACCGAGTTCGATAATATTCAAGTAAGAATAGGAGATAGTATTGCAGTTTTTAATGCATTATTTTGGGCGTTCCATATTGTTTTTATTTCAAGATTTTTAAGAATATTTAATTATCCAATCACTATAGCCTGCCTTCAATGCCTAATTGCATCTATATTTGCATTGATGCCGGCTTTTGTTTTTGAAAGTGTTAAATTTTCAAATATGGTAATGGATGGAAAAGAGATGTTATACGCCGGAATTCTATCAAGTGGAGTTGCGTTCCTTCTTCAAATTTACGGACAACAAAACCTTTCTCCAGCACCTGTAGCTATTATATTTTCACTAGAAGGTGTATTCGCTTCAATTTTCGGATGGATAATTTTAAGTCAGTTTTTAAATGAAATTAAAATTTTAGGAATAACTCTTATCTTATTTGCAGTTATTTTTTCACAATTAGCTCCGTTATATGATAAAAAAAAGTATGGACGAGTCTAATCAAGGTTTTATGAAGCATTTAGGTGGTCTGGAATTAAAACAGATCAGCGAAACACAATACGAATTTATTGTTGAAGTAAAAGAAATGCACTTGAATACTGGAAAAATAGCTCATGGTGGTTTCCTTGCAACCATTGCTGATACAGGAATGGGTACAGCTGCTCATAGAGTAGCAGGAGATAAAAGATGTGTGACAATAAATTTAGATATGAAATTTATTTCTGCAGGGTTGTTAGGTGATAAATTGAAAGGAAAAGTTAAGATATTAAAAAAAACAAATACTCTTGTCTTTATCTCTTGTGAAATTTTAAATTCTAGCGACATAGTTACCTCTGCAAGTGGTACTTGGAAAATACTAAAATAGTGACTAATGCGTACAAAAACTGTTTTAGTTTCTGCTTTACTTTCTCTTTTTATATTTAATAAGGCATCAGCAAATTTTTTTAAAAACATAACTAATTTAATTGAGGGAAATTACGAAAGCCTTAGGTACGGAATATCAGTTGCTGATGTGGACAACAATGGAACGTATGAATTTATAGTTGCGGGTTTTGGAAGTGAAAATTTAGCTCTTTCGTATAAAAATAATAAATTAAGAAATATTATTGATGATGAAAAATTTACTGACAAAAAAAATTTTACTATTGGAGTTGCAGCGTGCGATATTGACTCTGATGGATATGAAGAAATTTATTTTCTTAACACAGATACATATAGTGGTGAAAAAAGATATTCTGATAGACTAATAGATCTAAAAAACAAAAAATTTTTTGATATTTTCGAAGTGAAGAAAAATCAATCAGATTTAAACTTTACAGCTGGTCGTTCGGTAGTCTGTGTAGATAGAAAAGGAAATGGAAAATTTGGGATTTATGTTGCAAATTACGGTGGCCCTACAAGATTTTATGAAAAGTTTAAAGGGAGAATTGCTGATAGAGCAACAGAATTTGGGTTGGACAAAATAACTGGAGGACGAGCAGTTGTTGCGGGTCACATTCTATCCGACAATATCGATATTTTTGCTGCAAACGAAAGAGGAGTTAATTTTTTGTACAAAAATGTTAAAGGTACTTTCTATGATGTTGCCTCAAGCTACGAAGTTTTAGACCCTTATGAAAATGGAAGAGGAACAACTTTAAGTGATGTCTTGTACAGGGGACAATTAGATATAGTGAGTGGTAACTGGGACGGAGAACATAGAATTTTTGTAAAAAAAGAAAATACTTATAAAGACATTGCTAAGGGAAATTTTAAGATACCCTCTAAAATAAGAACAGTAATATCTGCAGATTTTGATAATGACGGTTACGATGAAATTTTTTTGAACAATATTGGAGAACCAAATAAATTATTTAAAATTAAAGAAAACGGAGAGTTAAAAGAAATTGATTTAGCAATAAATTCTGAAGCTAATGGACTTGGTACAGGAGCAGCTGTAGCAGATATCGATAAAGATGGTATTTTAGAATTATTAATCTCACACGGAGAAACGGGGAATCAAATACTTACTCTTTATAAAGCTGATATAAAAAAAGATAATAACTTTTTAAGAATAAAACCGTTGAATAAAAATGGAGCACCAGCAAGAGGTGCTACAGTAACGCTTACTTCTAATTTAAGAGAACACTCTAAAACAATCGATGCAGGATCAGGATATTTATGTCAGATGGAGCCTGTTGCTCATTATGGAATTCGGGAAGGTGAAAAAGATTTTAAAGTTTCAATTAAGTGGACAAACGGGAAGACTAATAATTACAAAATTACAAAAACCGGAAGAACATATATTTTTAAACAAAGTAATATGACTATCTCGCCATCTTAATAAATATATCACCCATACCGATATTCATTTCCTCTAGAGGAATATCATTTTTGAAAGCACAAAATTTTCCTGTAATTTCATTAGACTCTATTTTTTTAATGTCTGTTTTTTGACATTTTTTTGCTTCGTATAAAATTCCTATTACTAATTTACTATCAACTACATGAACCTCTTCTTTATTCAACTTTTGACCATTGCAAAAATAATTTCTATTTACTTCTTTTGGAAAATCTTTTTTTGTACAAGGATTATCTATTAGGAGAACATCAATCGCTCTGGGACCATCTTTAAATTTATATTTGATTTTTTTTACTTTAGTGTAATTCATGAGATCACAAGAACATGGCCAACAACATCTATAAAGTTCACCACAAATATTTTTTTTTGTTCTTAATTCTTTAACAAAAATAAAATCTGGTTTTTCTCCAGGATTAATCAATGAACCTGATACAGGACAATATAATTTATTATACTCAATAAATTCTTCATAAGTTAAATTTTGATCTATTAAATATTTAAAAAATCTAGGTCCAGCAGCATTTCTGTTGCTATCTGGAAAGATTTTGGTCCAGTTTTTTACAAGATTTTCATAGTAAAATTTTTTTTGCTGAAAATTCGTTTCAGAAAAACTTAATGAAATTGAGAAAAAATAAATTAAAATAATTTTTAAAATGAATCTCATTCAATTATTTAATTAAATTTTAAAAAAAAAGCACTGCGCTTTTATGATGCTCTTAAGGATTTATTCCTAGAGTTTATGAAACCAAATACAAAAAGAAGAATTAAAGCAAAAGGGTAAACAATAGCTTTATTCGGTCTTTCTGGATTTTCAATTTTAAAATTACTTATAATATCACCCATTTGAATACCAGATTTTTTTGCCTCACCTTTCCAATTTAATTTATCAACAGTAAGTTGGTTGTTCTGATCTACTAATGTCACTCCGTATTCCTCAAGATTATAATCATTTTCAAACTTCCCCTTATCAATAACAAATAATTTATATCTTTCACCGTATTCTGTAACTCGAGTTACTTTTATGTGAACCTCTTTTGAAGGATCAAAAGATAAATTTTGAATACTTTCTGCTGAAAGTTTTTGTTCATTAAATTTTGGATAGAATTTACCTAGTACATAGTCTGGAGCTAAAAAAGATAAAGATATGATTAAAAAAGCTATAGTTTCGTACCACCTTAATTTATTTATGAACCATTGCTGTGTGGCTGCAGTGAAAACTAAAATACCAATTAGAGAAGTTGCAATTACTAGTAGAGCTTGCCAGATGCTATCTACGCCGATTAATAAAAGCTCATGATTAAATAAAAAAACTATAGGTAAGATTCCGGTTCTTAAACTGTACCAAATAGCTTGGAGCCCTGTTCTTAAAGGATCGCCACCAGAAATTGCTGCCGCTGCATATGATGCCAAACCAACGGGAGGTGTAACATCAGCCATCAATCCAAAGTAAAATACAAATAAGTGAACAGCAATTAATGGAAAAATAAAACCTGAAGCATTTCCAACATCAACTAAAACGGTAGCCATTAGTGAAGCTACTACCACATAGTTTGCAGTCGTAGGGAGACCCATTCCAAGTAGTAAACAAAGAATAATAGTTAATAAAATTAATATAATTACATTATCTCTAGCTATTGTCTCGATGACTATAATTAAATTAGTACTTAATCCTGTAGATCCAACTGCTCCTACTATTATTCCTGCAGTGGCTATCGCAATTCCAACTCCCACCATATTAATCGCACCTTTTTGAAGGCCAACAATAGTTTGGTTCCACCACTCGATTAAGCCAATTTTATAATCTGAGTTTTTAATTATACGATTAATCAAATTCACTAGGATTAAAGAAATCGTTGCATAAAAAATTGAAAAACCTGCTGTGTATCTCATGTAAACAAGTAGAAAAATTAAAACAAAAATTGGTATTAAAAAATGTAGTCCAGATAAAAAGGTTCTCTTTAGATGAGGAACGTCGGTATCATCCATTCCTTTAAGACCTAATTTAAGAGCCTCTAGATGAGATATATAAAATAATGCAATGTAAGATATGATAGCTGGTAAAAAAGCGTGTTTAACAACTTCAAAATAAGTAACACCAATAAAACTTGCCATAACGAAAGCTGCGGCACCCATAACTGGAGGCATGATTTGACCGTTTACAGATGAAGACACTTCAATTGCTCCGGCTTTCTCTTGAGAAAATCCAGTTTTTTTCATTATAGGAATTGTAAAAGTTCCAGTAGTTACAGTATTTGCAATTGAAGAACCTGATATCATTCCTGTCATTCCTGATCCTAAAATAGCAGCTTTAGCAGGTCCTCCTCGCATCTTACCAACCATGGCAAATGCTAAATCTAAGAAGTATTTTCCTCCTCCAGCTGTTTCCAATAAAGCTCCAAAAAGAACAAATAAAAATATAAAATCAACAGATACACCTATTGGTATTCCAAAAATAGCTTCTTGATCGAACCATTGAAATCCAACTAATCTTTTTACAGAAAGACCTCCATGAGAAATAATATCTGGCGCATATTTACCAAAATAAGAAAATAAAAGAAAACAGATAGCAATTATTACTAATGGTAATCCGATAGCTCTTCTTGTGGCCTCTAAAAGTATTAAAATACCAATTGCCCCAATAATAAGCTCGACGGGAACTTTAAATCCTAATATCTCTTTAACTAAAAGTATCCCGCCCCTATTAACAAGATCATCGTAAAAAAAATAAATATAAAGACAACAGAATGCAGCAACAATACTTATAAGAATATCAAAAACTGATATTTTCTTTCCTCGTACAACAGGAAAAATCAAAAATGTAAGTGTAAGTGCAAAACCTAGATGTATCGCACGAGCAGGTAAACCTTTGAACATTCCGAAGTTAAACCAAAAAGGAAAAGGAGAAGCATACCAGAGTTGGAATAATGTCCAGAGAATAGCTATCCCAAAAACTATTTTTAAATGTATGCCAGATAAATTTCGAGTAGGAGAAATATCTTCTTGAATTTTGTCTTTAATCTTACTTTGAATAGATTGATTCATTTCACTTAAGATACATTATTCTAAAAAAAAAGGCCCAAAAAATATTGGGCCTTTTTTAATTAAACTAAAAAGTTGAATTACATTAATCCAGCTTCTTTGTAGTACTTAATTGCACCTGGATGTAATGGAGCCGATAAACCATCAGCTATCATATTTTTCTTTTCCAGAGGTCCAAAAGCTGGATGTTGAGCTCTGAAATCATCAAAGTTTTCCATCACCGCTTTTGTTACTAAGTATACAAGTTCTTCAGAAACATCCGCGCTTGTAACAACTGTAGCTTTTACACCAAACGTTGTAGCGTCTTTTTTCTGATTAGAATAAGTTCCTTTTGGAATTACAGCTTTTGCATAATAGTCAGCTCCATCAATTAAGCCTTGAACTGGCGCACCAGTTAAGTTGATTGGGCTAGCTTTTGCTTTACAAGTTGCTGCTTGCTCCATAGCTCCATTAGGAAATCCAACAGAATATCCGAATGCATCTATTTTACCGTCGCAAAGAGCTTTTACTTGCTCAGAAGAAGTAAGTTCAGTAGTTGCTTTGAACATACTCATGTCTGCTCCCATTGCTTTCATTAGTTCTTCCATAGTTCCTCTTTGACCAGAACCAGGGTTACCAATGTTTACTGTTTTTCCTTTTAGGCCTTTGAAATTTTTAATTCCAGATTTTTTACTTGCCCAAATTTGGAAAGGTTCATTGTGAACAGAAAATACAGCTCTTAAATTACTAAACTGTTTTCCTTCCCATTTGCTTGAACCATTGTAAGCATGATACTGCCAGTCTGACTGAGCAACACCAAATTGAAACTCACCATCTTTGATTTGTCCAATATTGTAGTTAGAACCACCTGTTGAAGGTGCAGTACATCTATAAGCTTTAGCTGTACCTTTTTTTCTACCATGATCAGCACTTATTGCTGACTTGTGTAACATTTTACAAATAGCGTTACCTGTTTGGAAATATACTCCTGTAGGTCCGCCTGTTCCGATTGTAAAGAACTCTGCTGATTTTGCGATCGAAGTAATAGGGCTTGAAAAAGCAAACATTACTAGTACCGCTGAAATCAATGACGTCATTTTTTTCATGTGTACTCCTCTTGTTATAATCATTAATTTAACTATGTTATTGAATATAGGTCAAAGAGAATCTTATAAATTTTTAGCCCAATTTGATAATTTATTTATGCCTTCAACTACATTTGGGGCATACTTTTTAATCATCTCATCATCTATCATTTTACAGTTTGTAACGTTTCTAAAAAATTCTATGCCATCAAAATCTGTGTAGCTTAATCTAGTTAACATTTTTTTTGGTTTGAAACCAAAGTCAGAACCTGGCAACATTGCTACTCCTGTCTCATTTAAAATAACTTCACATAATTCTGAAGAAGTTTTGTATTTTTTATTTTTAAATTCTGGCATTAAGTAAAAGGCTCCTTGAGGGGGAGCTAATAATATTTTATTTGATTTAAGATTATTATAAACATAATTTCCAACAGATTTTAATATCGCTCTAACTTTAAGTTTATATAGATCATGTTCATGAGCATAAGCTTCTACAGATGCATATTGTGTAGGAGTGTTAACTGTTGAATAAGACTCACTAGCAAGTGACTTCAAGCTTTTCAAAAATTCTGCTAATTTTTTTGGAACTGCTAGGAAACCTAACCTCCAACCACCAGCTCCACACCATTTACTAAGTCCTCCAGTTATAAAGGTCAATTCAGGATAAAATTTTGAAATTGAATTGTATTCATTTGAAAAAGTAAGGTCAGTGTAAATCTCATCAGATAATATCATAATTTTATATTTTTTTGCTACTTTGGCTAATTCTTCTAAATTTTTGCAAATAGCGCCTGATGGATTATTTGGAGAATTAAGAATTAAAATTAAATTTTTACTCTTTCCGATAGCTTTAATTTTTTTTTCAAGTTCTTTACCAGTTGGGAACCAATTATTTTCTCTTGTAGTTTCTAGCCAATGAACTTTATTTGAACCAATTTCTGCTTGGGGTTCATAAGAAACCCAACCAGGTGCTGGAATTATAATTTCTCCGTTAAAAGCGATATGAATTAATAACATTGCTTCTTTTGAACCTGGTGTAATTAAAATATTTTCTTTTGGATAATCATTTCCTGTTCTTTTGTATAAGTAATTTGAAATATTGTCTCTTAATTCAGGTAATCCTTGGATTGGTAAGTATTCTTTTCTATGAGCATTATTTTTTAACGCTTCTACAATTTTTTCTGGAACCGGAAATGGTGATTGTCCAAATCCAAATTGATATACTTTTTTTCCCTCAGAAATAAGTTGTTTAGACTTTTCGTTTATTACAAGTGTAGAAGACTCTTTTAATTTAAGAATTTTCTTTTTAATTTTAGAAGGCATTTTATCTTTAAATTACCTATACGGGGACTGCCTATTAGAAGTCAAATTAATTATAAAAATTGGAACATTTGACAAAACGATTCGGTCATGTTTTAATCCCATTTTGTTCTCAAGTTTGATCTACATATAGTATAAAAAAAATTATCTAACACAATTATGAATGCTAGCTCTAAGAAAATAATTGCTCTTCTCGGTCCTACAAACACTGGGAAAACTCATGTAGCGATAGAAAAAATGCTTGAGTTTGACTCTGGTATTTTTGGTTTACCGCTTAGGCTATTAGCTCGTGAAGTTTATGATAAATGCGTAGATAAAGTGGGTTCTGAAAAAGTTGCTTTAATTACAGGTGAGGAAAAAATAATACCTAGCGGAGCAAATTATTTTATTTGTACCGTTGAGTCGATGCCAAAAAATAAACAAGTCGATTTTATTGCTATTGATGAAATACAAATGTGTGCGGATAGAGAAAGAGGGCATATTTTCACTGAGAGAATGCTTGAGTCACGTGGCTCAAAATTAACTATGTTTCTAGGGTCTCAGGTCATGGCCAAAATCATTAATGACTTGGTTGATAATGTAGAATTTGAAAAAAAAGAAAGATACTCGAAATTAAGTTATTCTGGCATTAAAAAAATATCTAGACTTGATAGGAAAGTTGCAATCATAGCTTTCTCTATCGAAGAAGTTTATGCAATCGCAGAGCTTGTCAGACGGCAAAAAGGTGGTGCCGCGGTTATAATGGGCTCTTTAAGTCCTAAAACTAGAAATTCTCAAGTTGGATTATATCAATCAGGAGACGTTGATTATCTCATAGCTACAGATGCAATTGGCATGGGCTTAAATATGGACATTAATGAGATTTTTTTTTCTAACTTAAAAAAATTTGATGGAAAGAAAACAAGAAGGCTAAATTTAATTGAAATGTCTCAAATAGCTGGCCGTGCAGGAAGATATAAAAACGACGGTGGATTTGGTACAACAGGTGATTGTGAAACCCTTAATTCAGATGAAATTGAAAAAATTGAAAACCACCAATTACCAGATACAAAAACAATTTATTGGAGAAATTCTCAACTAAATTTTAAAAATCCAGAAACACTTATTTCTTCTCTTGAACTAAAACCTTATAAAAAAAATCTTTTAAGAACTAATGATTCTCTCGATGAAAGTGTTTTGAGGTTCTTTTTAAAGAAAGGTGCGAATAATATTATTTATCATAAAAATTTAGAACTTTTATGGGAATGCTGCCAAATACCAGACTTTGAAAAAAAAGCTTACGGGCAACATATTAACATTATCGATAAAGTTTTCCAATTTTTATCAACTAGAAAGAATAAGATACCAAGCAAGTTTATGAAAGAACAATTAAAGGGCCTAGAAAAAGATCATGGTAATGTAGATTTATTATCTCATCGATTGTCTAATGTTAGAACATGGTCATATGTTGCAAACAAAAAAAATTGGGTAGAGAACTCTGATTACTGGGTTCAATTAACTAAAAGTATAGAGGATAAACTATCAGACAAGTTGCATGATGAATTAACTAAAAGTTTTATTGATAAAAAAATAAGTATTTTATCAAGAAGTTTAAAACAAGATTTAGTTTTAAATACAGAAATTAATAATGAAAATAAAATTCACATAGATGGACAATTAATAGGAGAATTAAAAGGACTAAAATTTTTGATAGAAATTACTCCAAAAACACTGGATACTGATATTAAATCAATTAAGAAGGCTGCTAGGAAGGGAGTAGAAAGAGAACTAATAAAAAGAGTTGATGAAATTCTTGATAAAGCTCAAATTGAGATAAATAAAGAAGGTAAAATAATTTGGAAAAATAACCCAATTGCTCGTTTAAAAAAAGGTAATGATTACTTAAATCCTGATATAGATATTATCGCTGATGACTCTTTAAACGAAATTTCGAAATCAAAGTTAAGTCAATTTTTAAATAATTGGCTTGGTAATTATATAAATGAGGTTTTGGGTGACCTTATTAAATTAACAAAGCATCAAATAAGTAATCAATACTTAAGGGGTTTAGCATTCCAACTTTATGAAAATAATGGAGTAGTAAAAAGAAATGACGTGGAAAAAATTGTTAAATCTATTCCAACAGATGAAAGGAAAAAATTGTGGGGCATGGGAATAAAAATAGGTAGATATCACATTTATTTACCTAAAATGCTAAAACCTAAGGCGGTGGAATTTAGAATTAGTTTATGGAAAATATTTAATAATCTTTCAGAAAATAATAAAATTCCAAAGTCGGGTTTGAATTTTTTAATTGGGGAAAATTTTAATAAAAAATTTCTCTTATTATGCGGATTTGAAAAATTTAAAGAATTTTACATAAGAATTGATATTTTAGAAAAATTATTCTTAAAAATAATAGAAAATTCAAAAGAAAAAAAATTTAAAGTAAATTCAGATATGATGAACCTTTTAGGTTGCTCAAAAGAAAATTTTTACAAATTAATGACTTATATGAACTACAAAAAAGATAAAACCGTTGATACCTACGTTTTTAAAGGTGAAAAGAAGAAAAAAGAGAAAATATTACGATTTGACAAAAAAGAAAATCCATTTAATAAGCTTCTTTCTTTAAATATTAAATAAATGAATAAATTAAAAAAAGAAAGTGTGATTGGAATGGCCGCATTACTTGTACACGCGGCTAATATTGATGAGATTTATTCTAATCATGAAAAAGAATTAATTAAAGAATTTATCAAATCATACCTTGAAAATGAGGATACAAATAAAATTCTAATTGAAGCAGAGAAAATTGAGAGTAACTCAAATCAACTTTTAAATTATACTAACATTATTAAAGAAAACTCGATAGAGATTAAAAAAGATATCATAGAGCATCTATGGAAAATAATTATTTCAGACAATACTGTAGATCAGTATGAGTCAAATCTCATGAGAAGAATTTGCGGTCTTATATACTTCCCTGATAAAGAATGTGCTGAAATTAAAATGATTTTATTAAATAGAAAATGACTTATATTGTAAAAGATGAATGTATAAAATGTAAACTCACTGATTGTGTTGAGGTGTGTCCTGTAGATTGTTTTTATGAAGGTGAGAATATGTTAGTTATAAATCCAGATGAATGTATCGATTGTGGTGTATGTGAACCCGAGTGTCCTATAGATGCTATAAAAGCAGATACAGATGAGAGTGTAAAAGATAAACAAAAATGGTTGTTGCTAAATAAAAAGTTTTCTGCAATATGGCCTAATATCTCAAAAAAGAAAGAGCCAATGGCTGAACATGAAAAATTTAAGGAAATTAAAAATAAATATGATAAATACTTTTCAGAAAAACCTGGAAAATAAATAGTAATGCCAAAAAAGAAGAAAACAAAAAAAATTAAAAAAATAAAAAAAAATAAAATACCTTACAAAACTAAATCTACTTTAAAACCAGCGGTAAAAAAAAGCTCGATACCTGGACCTGACGAAAAACCAGAAATAAAAAAAATAAAGAAACAACCTACGGAAAAAAGAATATATAATTTAAAAGATTTTGTGGTTTATCCTAAACACGGAGTTGGAAAAATTACTGCTATCGAAAAAGCTAAAATTGGAGAAATAGATATTCAGTTTTATAAAATTTTAGTAGAAAAAGAAAAATTAACTTTGACTGTTCCTATCAATCAACAATCTAAGCTAAGACCAATATCATCTATCAATCAAATAAATAAATGTGTCTCAATTTTAAAAACAAAACCTAAAATAAAAAGGACTATGTGGAGTAGAAGAGCTCAAGAGTATGATCAAAAAATTAATTCGGGAAAAATTTATGAATTAGCAGAGGTAGTAAAAGATCTAAATAAAAATAGCGATATAATCGCAGATCAGTCTTACTCGGAGCGTCAGTTATTTGAAAAAGCTTATGAAAGGTTAAAATCCGAATTTGAAGCAGTTCTAAAGATAAGCCCTGATGACGTCCAAAAAAAAATGAACAAAGCTTTAGGAAGAACAAATATTACTGAAAGTACAGAATAAAAAAACGCCCTTTTTAAAATAGTTAAAAAGGGCGTTTAGTAAAAGAGAAAACTATCTTCTTTTTCTTCTTCTCTTTTTAGCTTTTTTCTTTTTCTTAGCTTTTTTTCTTCTTTTAGCCATCTTTTCTCCCTGGTTATTAAACAAATCTTAATGATTCGTTTGTTAATTAAACATTAGTTATTAAAAGATTCAT
>CACAWM010000002.1 GCA_902536205.1 uncultured Pelagibacteraceae bacterium
TTAACTTATCTGGCAAAGCTTTCCCGTTCCATTCGCACTCTAATTGTGCAGGATCTAATTTTAATTTTCCATGACTAATTATATTTTTTGTATCATCTACAGTATTAGTTTTTTTTCTTAATTGAACTCTTATTCTTTCTATCAAAACCTTAGTAGAAAAACCTCCAGACTTTTTAACAAAATCATCAGCACCCAGTTTCAATCCCAGTAACTCATCAACTTCATCATCTTTTGATGTTAAAAAGATTATTGGGATTGACATTTTTTTTTTAAGTTTTTTAAGTAACTCTTCACCATCCATCCTTGGCATTTTGATATCTAAAATTGCAAGGTCAGGTGGGTTTCTAGTCAATCCAATTAAAGCAGACTCTCCGTCGATATAAGTTTGAACTTTGAAACCTTCTCTTTCCAAAGCCATACTTATACTTGTCAGTATATTTCTATCATCATCTACTAAAGCAATTGTCTGAGTCATATTTTTATTCTCTTAATTATGTTGTCAAAATTTAGGCGTTTAATGGGCCTCTCCCCAATTGTTTCCAGAGTTAATACTGACTTCTAAAGGTATAGAAAACATATGATGATCCGAACTTGAAACTGACGTCATTGATTCTTTTACAATTTTTTTTACTTCAATCTCATCTTTTTTTAAACACTCAAAAATAAGTTCATCGTGTATTTGTAAAAGCATTTTTGCTTTCTTTTTTTCTTCAAGAACCTTATCAATTTTAATCATTGCCAATCTAATAATATCTGCAGCAGATCCTTGTATTGGAGCATTAATTGCTGCTCTTTCCTGAAATGCTCGAACACTAAAATTTTTATCATTAATTCCTCTTAAATGAATTCTTCTTCCAAAAATATTTGTTACAAAACCCTGCTTCCTACAAGTTTTAATTGTTGTATTCATATAATCTTTAATCTCAGGAAATTTTTTAAAATACGAATTAATGAAACTTAAAGCTTCTTCGTTTGACACCGATATTTGTTTTGCTAATCCATATTGTGTTATTCCATAAATAATACCAAAATTAATGGCCTTTGCTTTTCGTCTAAAATCATCTGTCACTTTAGCAATCGGAACATCAAAGACTTGGCTCGCTGTTAAAGAGTGGATGTCCTGATTGTTTTTAAAAGCTTTCTTTAATTCCTTGACATCAGCCATATCAGCAAGAATTCTCATTTCTATTTGGTTGTAGTCCGCTGAAATAAGTAAATTATTTTTATCCGCTACAAATGCTTTTCTTATTTCTTTTCCATCTAAAGTTTTTATAGGAATATTTTGTAAATTTGGGTCACTCGAGGCTAGCCTACCAGTATTAGTTGCTGCGAGTAAGAAGGAAGTGTGAACTCTTTTTGTTTTTTTACTTATATGATCTTGCAAAGCATCTGTGTAAGTGCTTTTTAGTTTTGAAACCTGCCGCCATTCTAAAACTAAATTAGGAAATTTATGTCCTGTTGAAGCTAAATCTTCTAAGATTTTTGCACTCGTAGCCAAACTACCTTTTTTTGTTTTTTTTAACTTAGCTATTTTTAGGTCATTATAAATAATTTCCCCAAGTTGTTTTGGTGAACCGATGTTGAATTTTTTACCTGATATTTTGTAAATTTCTTTTTCAATAGTTATCAATCTTTCCTCAAATTTCTTAGAAAGTTTTTTAAGATAAGCGTCATCAACTTTTATGCCGTTCATCTCAAGCCTTGAAAGGATTTTGATCATTGGTTTTTCAAATTCCTCATAAACTCTTTCTAATTTTTCCTCAGATACTCTTTCAGATAAAACTTCATATAATCTTAGAGTTATATCTGCATCTTCAGCAGCATATTCAGTAGCAGGTTTAATATCTACGTCTGCAAAATTTAATTGTTTTTTTCCAGATCCTACTAAATCTTTATACGAAATAGTTTTATGGCCAAGGTGCAATTCGGATAGAGTATCCATGTTGTGTCTATTATTTCCAGCATCTAATGTATATGAAAGTAACATCGTGTCTTCTACCGAGCTTAATTCGATGCCGTTATTTTTGAATATAATAAAATCGTATTTTATATTTTGGCCGACTTTTTTTATACTTGGATCTTCTAAAATTGGTTTAAGCTTTTTTAAAACTATATCCTTTTTTAATTCTGTTTTCTCTTTATGACCCACTGGAATATAGAAAGCCTCGTTGGCCTCATAACATACTGATATACCCACAAGATCCGCTTCTTGTGGATTTAGAGCAGAAGTTTCAGTATCGACCGCTATAACTGATTTTTCATCAAGTTTTTTTATTAATTCGTCAAGTTGTTTTTCTTTTGAAATAGTTTTGTAGGTCTTAGTATTTATCTTATTATTTTTTTTTACTAAAGATTTATCTTTAAAATCTTTTTTTGTTGGCTCACCATAAAAACTAATTGCTTGGCTCAACAGTCTATTAAATTCCATGTCTCTTAAAAAATCATACAATTTATCTTTATTTATTTCTTTAATGATGAAATCGGTAGCATCATTCTTGAGTGGAACATCATCTTTTAAAGTAACTAATTGCTTACTAATCATGGCTTTATCTTTGTTAGACAATAATGTTTCTCTTCTTTTATTCTGAGGTATTTCTGATGCCTTCTTTAATAAATTTTCTAAAGTTTTGTATTTATTAATAAGTTCTGCCGCTGTCTTAATACCAATGCCTGGTACTCCTGGTACATTATCTGAACTGTCTCCAGCAAGCGATTGCACGTCAATTACTTGGTCTGGTTTAACTCCAAATTTTTCAATTACCTCTTTCTCACCTATTACTTTACTTTTCATAGGATCAAATAATCTGACTTTATTTGACACTAGCTGCATCAAATCTTTATCTGATGAAATTACGGTGACCTTTGCACCTGCTTCTGTAATTTTTTTTGCATAAGTGGCTATAAGGTCGTCAGCTTCATAATTTAAAAGTTCAATTGATGGTAAATTAAAAGCTTCAACAGATTTTCTTATATATTCAAACTGAGGAGCTAAATCATCAGGTGCTTCTGCCCTGTTTGCTTTGTAATCACTGTAAATTTCATTTCTAAAATTTTTTCTAGCTGAGTCAAATATAACAGCAAAATGTGTTGGTTTATTTTTTGAATCATCAGATCTAGCATCCTCTAAAAGTTTAAAAAGCATTGAGCAAAAACCATTTACAGCTCCTGTAGGTAGTCCATCGCTTTTTCTAGATAGTGGTGGTAACGCATAATAAGCTCTAAAGATATAACCTGATCCGTCAATGAGATAAAAATGATCTGTTTTTTTTATTGAACTCATATATACATATTACAATGAATTCTTAACTTAGATTAAATAATTATGTCTAATAATGCTTTAACTGTTGAAAATCTTAATAAAATCTATTCCAATTCCAAAACAAAAAAAGAAACTAAAGCCATTACAGATTTAACTTTTAATGTTAAAGAAGGAGAAGTATTTGGACTACTTGGACCAAATGGCGCTGGCAAAACAACTTTTCTTAGTATTTTAGGAGGAACAGTAACAAAAACGTCTGGACAGGTTAATGTTTGGGGTTTCGATCTAGATAAAAATCCTAGGCAAGTAAAAGCTTCTATAGGAATAGTTCCTCAAGAAGTAAACTTAGATGCTTTTTTCAGTCCAAAACAATTGTTAGAACTACAAGCTGGCCTGTACGGAATAGCCAAACAAGAGAGAATCACAGACTTAATACTACAAATGGTTTCTTTGGAGGGAAAGGCTAACGCTTATTCAAGGAGTTTGTCTGGTGGTATGAAAAGAAGACTTTTAATTGCGAAAGCAATGGTTCATCAGCCTCCAATATTAATTTTGGACGAGCCAACAGCAGGGGTGGATGTGGAGCTTAGAAATAATCTTTGGAATAATGTAAAAAAACTTAACAGTGAGGGTGTAACAATAATTTTAACTACTCACTATCTATTGGAAGCACAAGAAATGTGTGATCGTATAGCTATTATTGATAAAGGTAATTTAGTCGCTTTAGACACGACCGAAAAACTTTTAGAGAAAATAAAAAAAAAGAAAATCAATTTTAAAGTTAGAAATGTAAATTTAAATCTTCCTCTAGTTATGAAAGGAATTAAATTTCAAATCATTTCAGAAAATCAAATTACTGCAACATATGAAAAAAATTCATTAAATTTTGGAGAAATAATTAATTATTTTAATCAAAACAACTTAAAAATCGAGGATATTTCTACAGATGATGGTGACTTAGAAGATGTATTTGTCCAACTAACAAAGCACTAGATTTTAATGAAAAAAATGTTTAATTAATCGTATGGAATTAGTAAAAAATTTAAAACAATCAAAACTGACAAAATACGTATTCTTTGCTCTTTTAGGGAGCATTATGTTAGCTATATCCTCAAAAATTAAAATCCCCTTCTATCCTGTTCCAATGACAATGCAAACTTTAATAGTTTTAGTGATAGGTATCGGTTTTGGTTGGAAGCTTGGTTTAACAACTGTTTCTTTATATTTATTTGAGGGAATAATTGGATTACCTGTCTTTTCTGGAACTCCGGAAAAAGGTATAGGATTAATTTACTTTACTGGTCCTACGATGGGTTATCTTATAGGCTTCTTGGTTGCTGTTTATATTTCTGGAAAATTCAATTACGACAATAATTTAGTTAAAAACTTTTTAAAACTTATGCTAGCCACAAGTTTTATTTATATTTTAGGTATGTCTTGGTTAGGTAGTTTAATTGGTTGGGATAAGCCTATTTTTCAATTAGGGGCTCAACCATTTTTGCTTGCAGAGCTTTTAAAAATTTTAATTGTCACCTTAGCAATTAATCAAATCAAAAAAATTAAAAAATTAATATAATTTTATCTTGGAGATCTTTTGGAAAGAATTCTTTGAAGAGTTCTTCTGTGCATTTTTAGTCTTCTAGCTGTTTCTGAAACATTTCTATTACACAATTCAAATACACGATGAATATGTTCCCATTTAACTCTATCAGCAGACATTGGATTTTCTGGAGGTTTTGCTTTTGATTCTGGCGAAGCTAACAAAGCCGCCTCAACATCGTCCGCATCAACTGGTTTAGCTATATAATCTATTGCTCCCTCTTTCACTGCAGCTACAGCTGTAGGTAGATTCCCGTATCCCGTTAACATTACAATTCTGCTATCTTTTTTATTTTTTGAGAGTTCTTTCACAACATCCAATCCATTTCCATCTTCAAGTCTGAGATCAACTACAGCAAAGGCTGTAGGAGCTGTCTTAGCAATAGTAATGCCTTCGGCCACTGATTTAGCCTCTTTTACTTGAAATCCTTTCTTCTCCATGGCTCTTGCAAGCCTTCCTCTTAACGGATCGTCATCATCAAGGATTAAGAGCGATTTATCAGCAAAGTCTGCTAATTTTAGCTGCTCTGGAACGTTTTTTTGTGACCTCATGAGACGTTATATAGGTACTGTTGACAAAATTTCAACACGACAAAAATGTCCGTTTTTTCTTTACATAAAGTAAAAAAAACCTTAAATGCGAAATAAGTAAGGTTTTTTTTATTAAATTTTTTAAAAAATCTTTGTGTAATTTAACGTGAGGGACACATGAAATGGGAAAATTTAAAACAGTTAACGAATTAGTTAACTCATTACAACCAGATCACCCCGTATATTGTATACGGCTAAACGAGATTAAAAAATCCGTAAAATTTTTTAAAGATAATTTTCCTGGAAAAATACTCTACGCTGTTAAAACTAATCCAAACGAAAAAATTATTAAACAGATTATTGCTAATGGTGTTAATGAATTCGATGTTGCCTCTCTAAATGAAATTAAGCTCCTAAATAAAATTAAATCGGATGCGAAATTACATTTTATGCATACTATTAAAAGTAAAGAAAGTATATCATCGGCTTACTTCGATTATGGTGTAAAAAGTTTTTCTCTTGATAGTAAAGATGAGTTGATGAAAATTCTAGAAGCTACTAATCAAGCAAAAGATTTAGAATTATTTGTTAGAATTGCAATTTCGAATGAACACGCTGAAATAGATTTATCTAGAAAATTTGGTGCGCTTCCCTCTGAAGCTTTAGGATTAGTAAGATTATGTAAGGAACATTCAAAAAAACTTGGCATAAGTTTTCACGTTGGCTCTCAATGCATGCACAAAATTTCTTACTCCAAAGGAATTCGTGAAATTGGAAATATTATTAAAAAAACAAAAATAGTACCAAATACAATTAATGTTGGTGGGGGATTTCCATCTATATATCCAGATCTCAATCCTGAACCGTTAATTAATTATATGAAAGAAATTAAAAAAGAGCTAAATAACTTGAAGTTAAATAAATTACCAGAAATCATATGTGAGCCAGGAAGAGCTCTTGTAGCTGAAAGTGGATCTACAATTGCGAAAGTTATTTTAAGAAAAAAAAATAATCTTTACATAAATGACGGAACGTATGGATCTTTATTTGACGCTGGGGCACCAAACTTTGTTTTACCATCAAAGATGATTACAAGCGGAAGAATTCAGTCTAAAAAACTTACTGCTTTTAGTTTTTTTGGACCTACTTGTGATGGATTAGATTACATGAAAGGACCTTTTTTGTTACCAAATAACATTAAAGAGGGTGACTATATAGAGTTAGGTCAGTTAGGAGCTTACAGTCTTACTTTCAGAACAAACTTCAACGGTTTTTATTCAAATGATATTCACGAATTAAGTGACAAACCAATTATATCTATGTACGATAATGCTAATGATAAAGTTGGTTCTTTAGTAGCTTAATGAATAAAAAAAATAGTCCAAATATCGGACACAATAAAAAATCTTTACTTAATTCCCCAGTTGAACACATCGATATCAAGTCTTTTGATGCTCGTAAAATTATTGATGGTATGAGTAAGATGTCTTTTACTTCTAGAGATACAGCCAGAGCAGCAGCTATTTATAATGAAATGCTTGCAGATAAAGATTGTTCGATTTTTTTAACCTTAGCAGGCTCAACCTCAGCAGGTGGATGCATGGATTTATACACTGACTTAGTAAAACACAACATGGTTGATGCTATTGTGGCTACAGGGGCCTCGATCATAGATATGGATTTTTTTGAAGCTCTTGGTTTCAAGCATTATCAGGGATCCCAGTTTCAAGATGATACTGAACTAAGAAACAACTATATTGACAGGATATATGACACTTATATTGATGAAGAGGAGCTTCAAGCATGTGACAAAACTATATGTGATATTGCTAATTCTCTAAAACCTAAACCATATACTTCAAGGGAATTTATTAAAGAACTTGGAAAATATTTAAAAACAAATTCTAAGAAAAAAAACTCATTAATAGAAACTGCTTATGATAGTAATGTTCCTATATTTTGTCCCGCTTTCACAGATAGTTCAGCAGGATTTGGGCTTGTGATGCATCAGGAACAAAATCCAGAAAACCACATCACTATAGACTCAATAAGAGAGTTCAGAGAGATAACTGAAATTAAACTCAAATCAAAACAATCAGGATTATTAATGGTTGGCGGTGGGGTACCCAAAAATTTTATTCAGGATACAGTGGTTTGTGCGGAGTTATTGGGTAAAAAGGTAGATATGCATAAATACGCTATTCAAATAACTGTGGCAGATACGAGAGATGGTGCTTGTAGTAGTTCTACCTTAAAAGAAGCAAGTTCATGGGGCAAAGTGGCTGTGACGAAGGAACAAATGGTGTTTGCTGAAGCTACAAGTGTATTACCCCTAATAGCAAGCGATGCGTTTCATCGTAAAAATTGGCAAACAAGACAAAAAAGAAATTTTCAAAATTTATTCAATTAAAAAATAATGAGTAAAACGAAGATAGCATTAGTGCAGATGAAAATGTCGTCTGACCCAAAAAAAAATATTCAGAATGCTGTCGACAAAATTAATTCTGCAGCAAAAAAAGGTGCAAAAGTAATTTGCTTACCAGAGTTATTCATGACAAAATATTTCTGTCAGGTTGAAAGTCATAAAAATTTTAATTTCGCTGAGAAAATACCAGGGCCCAGCAGTAATTTATTTTGTGCACTTGCTAGAGAACTGAAAATTATTTTAATTATTTCATTATTTGAGAAGAAGACCTCTGGACTTTATCACAATAGTAGTATTGTAATTAATGAAAAAGGTAAACTTTTAGGAAAATACAGAAAAATGCATATCCCCGATGATCCGCAATTTTACGAGAAGTTTTATTTTGCTCCTGGAGATTTAGGTTTCAAATCTTTTAAAACCTCAAAAGGTAATTTAGGAACTTTAATTTGTTGGGATCAGTGGTTTCCTGAAGCAGCAAGATTAACAGCTCTTAAAGGAGCAGAAATTATTTTTTATCCAACCGCTATTGGATGGCATCCAAAAGAAAAAAGGGAATTTGGTAAGTCGCAACTCGAGTCCTGGCTTTCAATTCAAAGATCTCACGCAATAGCTAATGGTATATATGTTGCTGCAGTGAATAGAGTTGGAATCGAAAAACAAGGAAATAAAAAGATAGAATTCTGGGGGAATAGTGTAATATTTGATCCAAGTGGTAAAGTTGTTAAAAAGGCCAGTTTAAAAGAAAACATTTTAATTTGTGAAATTGATTTCAAAAAAGTGGAAACCTCTAGACAACATTGGCCTTTTTTTAGAGATAGAAGAATAGACTATTATAAAGGACTACTTAAAAATCCAAGAGATGCCTAGAATAACAAAATCTCTTTTCAGGATGCCAGCTGAATGGGAAAGACAACAATCTACATTAATAGGATGGCCTTATAATAAAAATGATTGGCCAGGCAAATTTAAAAATATCCCCAAAATATTTGCAGAAATAATCTCTAAAATTACTAAGTCTCAGGAAGTAAATCTATTAATTAAAAACTACAATTCTAAGAATGCAATTAAAAGATTGCTGAGGAAAAATAATGCAAAGGTACAAAATGTAAAATTTATTATTTGTAAAACAGATAGGGTATGGATGAGAGATACAGGGCCAATATTTATTAAGGATAAAAAAAATCAAAATATTTTATTGAATTGGAAGTTTAATGGTTGGGCTAAATATAAAAATTTTAGGGCGGATAACAAGGTCAATTTGAGAATAAAAAGTCATTACAAAGGAAATGTCATGATCCCAAAGTTTAATAAAAAATCAATAGTTCTCGAGGGAGGAGCGATCGATGTTAATGGAAAAGGTTTACTGCTCACAACCAAAGAATGCTTATTAAGTAAAATTCAACAAAGAAATTCTTTCTTAAAAAGAAAAAATTATAATCGAATATTCAAAAAGTTTTTAGGAGCAAAAAAAGTTATTTGGCTTAATAAAGGAATTGAGGGAGATGATACTCATGGTCATGTTGATGATATTGCTAGATTTGTAAAACATAATAAAGTTTTTCTTGCTTACGAAAATAATAAAAAAGATAAAAATTTCAAAAATCTTGATGAAAATTTTAAAATTTTAAAAAAAATCAGAATTAATTCTTCACAAATTAAAATTAAAAAAATTCCTATGCCTAGACCTATTTATATTAATAAAATAAGAGTTCCAGCATCGTATTTAAACTTTTATATCTTTAATAAATTTGTTTTATTGCCTACTTTCAATGACCCTAAAGATAAAATAGTAATCAAAATTTTTAAAAAGGAATTTTATAATAGAAAAATAATTCCAATAAATTGTTCTGAATTAATTTGGGGCTTTGGAGCGATTCATTGTTTAACACAACAAGAACCAAAATAAGTTTACCCTTAAAGTAAAATATTCTTTGGAGACCAGCTAATTACCACTGAAGCACCACCTAAATTTTTATCCTTTTTAAACAAAAGTTTAGCATTTTGTCTTTCTAACAAAGTTTTGCCTAAAAAAGTTCCTAGGCCTAAGCCTGAGTTTGAACTTAATTCTAATGATCTTGATTTAATATATGGTTCTCCCAATTTAGTGATGATATCCTTAGGAAATCCTGGTCCATCATCATTTATAATAATTTTGATTTCTTTATCATCACTAATCAAAAAAATATCAACTTTACTTTTTGAAAATTTAATTGCATTGCCTATAAAATTCCTTAAGCCATAGATCATTTCTGCTGACCTTTGAATATCAATTTTATTTTTATCACTATCAGATACTAAAGTAATTTTTTTTGAGGAGGTTTCTTTAAAAGAATTTATGATTTCCTCAAGCAAATTCTCTAATTTTGTCGAGCTAAAAAATTTGTCTTCCTCTATTTGTTTTTTTGAAATTCTTTTTAGAATTTCACTACATCTTTTAGATTGACTAATTAATAAATCAATATCTTTAGATAGCTCATCGTTTTCACCAATTTCTTTTTTTAATTCTTTTGCTACAACACTTATTGTGGCTAAAGGCGTCCCTAGAGAATGTGCTGCTGCTGCTGCCTGCCCACCTAAAGACTCTAATTCATACTCTTTATAAATAACCTCTTGAAGTTTTTTAAAAGCTTCTTCTGTTTTCTTTTTTTCACCAGAAAAACGAATGCCGAAGTAACTCAAAAATATTAAGCCAATTAATATAGAAATGATTATTCCAATTTTATAAAAATTTGGAAAATGTAACAAATTCATATTCTCGCCTGGCAAAGGTAAATGAAAAAATGATATGGTTAATAAAAGTAATGATGTTATTAAGCCTAAAATAATTGTTGTGCCCATACTTAGAAATGTTGAAGAAACAATGGCTGGGATTACTAACAGAAAAGAAAAAGGATTAAAAATTCCTCCTGTTAAATAAAGAAGCGCGCTTAGTTGTAACAAATCAATAAGGAGGAAAGGAGCTGCATAAAAATCTTTTAGTTGATTAATTTTAATCGCGAATTGAAGATACAAGTTTGTGGCTAAACCCAATGAAATGATCAAATAACTTTCTATAATTGGAAACGGTAAATTTAGGTAATAAAAAACAATACTAATTGCTAAGATTTGCCCAATAATGGCTATATACCTCAAGATTGTTAATGTATTTTTATCTAAATTAAGGTTCTCTTTTGTTCTAAAGAGAGTTGAAAAATTCATAAACACGCTAAATGTCTAGATTAGTAACATCTAAAGCATTATTGGTAATAAAATCTTTTCTTGGAGCAACCTCGTCACCCATCAAAACTTTAATCATCTTCTGATCCTCTTTTGACTTATCTTTAGTCCCTTTAGAGTATTGAACTTTAAGCATTGTTCTGTTTTCCGGATTTAAAGTTGTTTCCCAAAGTTCCTCGGGATTCATTTCTCCTAATCCTTTAAATCGTTGAATTGATAATTTCTCTCTTTGTTCTTGTATAAGTCTTTTGTACTCGGAAGAACCTTTTTTAATTTTTTTGTTAAGATTTCCAGTCTCAAGAATATAATCCTCTAAAACTTTTTCATCCTTAATATAAATACTTTTATTAGCTTTTGTAATTTTGAATAACGGCGGTTGTGCAAGATAAACATGTCCATTTTCTATTAGTTGATTAAACGGATTATTATTAAAAAATGTTAGCAAAAGAGTTCTGATATGTGATCCGTCAACATCGGCGTCAGTCATAATTACAATTTTATCATATCTTAAATTTTCAATATTAAAATCCTTTGATCCTGTCCCTAGTGCATTTATTAATGTCACAATCTCATTTGAAGACATCATTTTTGATAATGCTTTTGCAGACTGATCTTCACCATTTGACTTTCCATTGACATATGTATTTAAAATTTTACCCCTCAGTGGCAACACAGCCTGAAATTCTCTCACTCTTCCTTGCTTAGCAGATCCACCAGCTGAGTCACCCTCGACAATAAATAATTCTGTTCCCTCTCTTTTCTGTATTTGACAATCCGCCAGTTTGCCGGGTAACCCAGAGAGTTCAAATGTACCCTTTCTTCTTACGCTGTCTCTTGCTTTTCTTGCCACATCTCTTGCCATTGCGGCTTGTGTAATTTTTTCTAAAACCGTTTTAGCAATTGACGGATTTTGATCAAACCACGTAGAAACTCTTTCACTTACAATGTGCTCAACTATATTTCTAATCTCAGATGAAACTAACTTGTCTTTTGTTTGAGAAGAAAACTTAGGATCTGGCATTTTAATCGATAGAACGGCTGTTAAACCCTCTTTAATGTCCTCTCCTGAAAGATTAATTTTATTCTTTTTATTATTTCTATCTGCAAAATATTTATTAATCACTCTTGTTAAAGCAGTTCTAAAACCAAGTAAGTGTGTACCTCCATCTTTTTGCGGTACATTATTTGTGAATGGTAAGACTTCCTCAGAATAACCAGCATTCCATTCAAAAGAACATTCAACAATTACGTTATTTTTATTTGCAGTAACATACACAGGTTTTTTAAAAACTTCTTTTTCATTTTTATTAACTAATATTGGTTTTTTATTATTAATATATTTAACAAACTCTACGATACCCCCATCATATTTATGTAAAAATTCTTTAGTTTTTTTGGACGTTTTATCAATTAACTTAATCGATACACCTTTATTTAAAAAAGCTAGCTCCCTGATTCTTTTTTCCAATATAACTGTGCTAAATTTTATTGAGGAGAAAATTTTTTTTGAGGGTAGAAAAGTAATTTTGGTTCCCTTTTTTTTTGTTTTACCAACTTTTTTGAGCGGTTTAATTGATGTGCCGTCTTGAAAATTTATTTCATATTCATTCCCGCCCCTATAGATGCTCAAATCTAATTTTTCCGATAATGCGTTTACAACAGAGACACCGACGCCATGTAAACCGCCAGAAACTTTATAGGAATCATGATCAAATTTTCCCCCTGCGTGTAACTGGGTCATTATTACTTCTGCAGCTGACATTTTCTCACCTTTATGCATATCAACTGGGATACCTCTACCATCGTCTTCTACGGTTACTGTATTCTCAGCATTAACAGTTATTGTTATATTCTTACAATGACCTGCTAAAGCCTCATCAATAGAATTATCCACTACCTCGAAAACCATGTGATGAAGGCCAGATCCGTCATCGGTATCCCCGATATACATTCCTGGTCTTTTTCTTACAGCGTCAAGACCTTTTAAAACTTTTATTGAGTCAGCACCATAAGTTGATGTTTTTTTTAATTCAGAATTTTTAGACATTTTTTTGGATAATTAAGTATATCATTTTTTTTAAAGAATTTAAAATGACGTTAGATCAAGATGACTTAAAATTATTTATTACCAACAGTAATAGGGCTTAAAAATAAAAATTTTCTGTAATTCGTAAAATCTAGATTTTCATCGGCATAATAACATAGTAACTATTCTTATCAGAGTTATCTTCTACTAGAACAGGTGAAACTGAGTCTTTAAAATTTATTTTTAAATTTCTATCTTCAACTTCAGATGCTATATCTATCAAATACTTTGAATTGAAACTTATATTCAAACTACCTGAGTTGAACTCAGCTTTTATTTTTTCATTTCCGTCACCAGAATTTGCACTATTTACTGAGAGCTGAACGTTGTCCTTATTTACGACTAATTTTACACCTTCTTTTCTATCTAGAGACACACTGGCAACTCTTTCTATTGAATTTATGAAATCCTTAGATGATACTGTAAGAGTTTTATCGTTATTAGTAGGCACTACTTTTTTATAATCCGGAAATTTTCCATCAATTACTTTTGATATTAATTTCATATTACCCAGTGAAAATTTAACTTTATTATCACTTGTATGCATTGACAATTGATCAGATGTTTCTGTTAGCAATGAACATAATTGAAATACAGTTTTTCTTGGTAATATAAGTGATGTAAAATCTATTGAATTTTCTATTTCCAAACTACTTGAGGAAAGCCTGTGGCTGTCTGTTGCTACTCCCGTTAAAAATTTTCTTCCGTTTGCTTCAGAAAGATGCAGAAATATACCGTTTAGATAATGCCTAGTGTCGTCATTTGATATAGAAATTCTCGTTTTATTTAAAAGTTTTAAAAATCTTTTACTATTTAAAGATATTTCTTGTCCATCAAATTCATCTACAAATGTTGGAAAGTTGTCCGTAGGAAGACATAATAGATTAAAATCAGCTCTTTCACTCTTCAAACTAAGTTTATTTTCTGATTTAAGTTCAAAATTTAATTCCGAGTCTGATGAAATTTTTCTTAAAATATCATAAAGTATTGCTGCAGAGGTAGTAGTACTACCCTCATTAATTATTTTAACATTTTTAATTTCATCATAAAATATAATATCAAGATCAGTTGCAACAATTGACAATTTTTTGTCTTTAAGCTGCAATAACACATTCGATAATATTGGAAGAGTATTTTTTTTTTCAACGATACCTTGGACAAAATTTAAAGACTTTAATAAAACATCTCTTTTGACAATAAATTGCATTTAATTAGTGTTCTAATAATAAACTTTTGATCTGGCTAATATTTTTTTTCATTTCATCATCTTGTTCAGATAATCTAGAAATAGTTTTTACTGCATGAATTACTGTTGTATGATCACGATTAGCAAATCTTCTTCCTATTTCCGGTAAAGACCTTGTTGTCATTTTTTTTGATAAATACATTGCAATTTGCCTAGGTCTGGCTAATGGTCTAGATCTCCTTTGAGAAAGCATTTCACTTAAAGCAATATTAAAATAATTTGATACCACATTCTGAATTTTATCGACTGTTATTACTCTTATTTGATTAAAAACGTCCTTAAGAATATTCTTACATTCGTTTATAGTCAGATCTTTATTGTGTACTCTACTGAAAGCTATAACTCTATTTAACACTCCTATTAACTCCCTAATATTTGTTTTGCTTTCGTTGGCTATGTAACCTATCACCTCATCATTTAAATTAATATTTTCTTTAAATTGATTTTGAATTTCTTGAATTTTTTTCTTTATAATTTTCATTTTCAACTCTACGTCAGGTGTATCAATGTCGACCACCAGTCCTCCAGATAATCTAGATTTTATTCTATCTTGGACCCGATCCAACTTCATGGGTGCTCGATCAGATGAGATTATGATTTGAGAGCCTTTATCCATAAGACTATTGAATGTGTGGAAAAATTCTTCCTGCAAGCTTTCTTTGCCGCTTAAAAATTGAATATCATCTATAATAAATACTGAAGATTTCCTAAAGAAATCTTTAAAATTTACCATATCATTCTTTTTTATTGATTTAATGAAATGGTACATAAATCTCTCTGCTGAAATAAACATTACATTATTTTGGCTTTGAAGCTCTAATCCGATTGCATTTAGAAGGTGAGTTTTTCCTAATCCTACTCCACCGCAAATATATAGGGGGTTGTAGCGAGAAATATGTTCACAAACTTTTTTTGAGTATGATAGTGCAATATCATTACTTTTACCTTTAATAAAGCTGTCAAAATTTAAGTTTGGGCTTAATCGATTATAATTTAATATTGAATCCTTTATTTCAGTAACTTTATTAAGCTCATCTATTTTTAAATACTCAGGATTTTGTTTATTTTCCTCAATAATTTTAAATTCAATTCTATTAAGACTTAATTTAAAGCTTTTTACTTGTTCCAGAATTTTATCTAAGTATCTTGATACGATCCAATCTCTAAAGAAGCGAGTTGGCACCCCGAGTATAAGGTAGTCATTGTACTCCTTTACTAAGGAAATCTTTTGTAACCAACTATTATAAATTTCAGTACCAAATGTTTTTTTAAATGAATTTTGAATTTCTTCCCAGTTGAGAGTTTTTTCTTCTTCAGAAATAAATGTATTTTGATGTTTTGTAATATTTTTTTCCATTTAGATTTTTCTTAAAGAGAATCCTTTAAACTCCTTTTATAAAATATTTGCAACTACGTAGAGGTTGTAATCCAAAAAAAATTTAAAATGGTTGTAAGATAATCGTCCTGATAGAATTAAAAATTAATTTACAACTCACTAAGCTAAGTTTCAATATTTTGTTCTATGTTTCTAAATGTAGTTTGAAATTTTTACTTGGATCAACTTTAAATTGATTATTTAGATGAAATTTTTTTTGACACTCTAGAAATTTTTCTTCCAGCTGTATTTCTACTTACTATACCTGACTTAGCAACCTGCATTAGAATTGATTGGAATTTTGGGAAATATTTTTTTGCTTTATCTTTTTCTTTACCTTTTAACAAATTATCCATTTCTTTTATTGCATTTTTGTATTTACTTTTCCTGATTCTATTAACCTGAGTTTGTTTTTTGACTCTTCTAACGCGTCTGATCGCTGATTTAGTATTAGGCATATTTCAACGATTTATATATATGTGCAATTTATTATGGTCAACTTTATTATTTTTGACATTTAACGCAATAAAATGTTGATCGATTAGATATTTCAATTTTAATAATTTTACCTCTGCAGTTTCTTTTAATACAATCTTCTCCTTTTTTACCGTAAACACTAAAATGTTGCTGAAATGAACCCTTTTTTCCACTGCTACTAGAAAAATCTCTTATTGAAGAACCACCTAAGATTATTGCTTTTTTGATTATTTTTTTAGTTAACTTAATAATTTTTTTTATTTCATTGTCAGAAAGTTTTATAATTTTTTTATTAGGTATTATCCCACTAAAAAAAAGAATTTCATTTACATAAATATTGCCAAGACCGGAAATAAATTTTTGATCCATAAGTAAATCTTTTATAGTCCTTTCTTTTCCTATTATATAATTCTTAAAATATCTTATATTAAATTCAGCGCTTAAAGGTTCTGGTCCTAAATATTTAAGGTGGGGATTTTGTTTTAAATCAGTTTGATTAGTAAATTTTATAAAACCAAATTTTCTTATATCATTATAAATTAATTTTTCGTTATTTGATAGATTAAAGATTATGCGATCGTGTTTTTTATCTTTATCATAATTAATATTATAGTAAAAGCTTGTTTTATATTTTGCTTTTTTTTGATTAATAAAAAAAAATTTTCCCGTCATTCCTAAGTGAACTAACATTATGACATCGCTATTAAAATAAAATAATAGATATTTAGACCTTCTCGAAATTTTTTTAAACTTTAACCCGATAATTTTTTTGATTTGATTTCTATCTATTTTATATCTTAATCTTCCATCATTAATTTTGATTGCCTTTATAATTGAGTTTTGTATTTTATTTATTAAGGACCTTTTAACAACTTCAACTTCTGGTAATTCTGGCATATAATTAAATTATGAAAAACACTATTCAAGATAAAACAAAATTAGTCAATTCTGTTTTTTCGAAAGTTTACAATAAATATGATTTGATGAATGACGTCATGTCTTTTGGCATACATCGTATTTGGAAAGATAAATTCATTGACTGGATGAATCCTTCTGGCAATTCCTCCTTAATCGACGTTGCGTCGGGTACAGGAGATATAGCAAAACTCTTTTCTCTTAGAAATAAAAATTTATCACCAATAACTTGTGTAGAACCAAATGAAGGTATGCTTAAAAAAGGAAAGGACAATCTTACAAATTTTAAGAATATTAAATGGTTAAAATCTAGTGCTGAATTTTTACCTGTTGAAGATAATATGTACGACTTTTATTCTATTAGCTATGGTATAAGAAATGTTTCTGATATTAACAAAACTCTAAATGAAGCTTATAGAGTTTTAAAACCGGGTGGTCGATTTATGTGCTTAGAATTTTCAAAAATTGATAATGAACTTTTAAATTTTTTATATAAAAATTACTCTAAAATAATACCTGCTTTAGGTAAATATATTGCAGGATCTTCAGAACCTTATAAATATTTAATTAACAGCATAGAAGCCTTTTATAATCAAGAACAACTTTCACAGTTAATAAGTAAAAATGGGTTTACTAATGTAGAGTACAGAAATCTTTCAAATGGTATTTCAGCCATACATTCCGGATGGAAAATTTAAATGATAAAAAGAGTTTATAGGTTATTTCAAATTGCTAGAAAACTTTCCACATCAGGTGCAATTGATACAATTAATCAAGTGTATCAAATACCAATATCAATAAATTTATTTTTTAGTTTAATTTCTATAGGTTCAAAAAATGTTCGTTTGCAGAATAACAATCCAGGTCAAAATCTTTGTGAAGCACTCCAAGGCATGGGGACTACATTTATAAAGCTTGGACAATTTTTAGCTACTCGGCCAGATATAATTGGTGAAGAGATGGCAAAAGAATTAGAAAAACTTCAAGATAAAGTTCCAGCATTTGAACTTTATGAAGCAAAGAAAATGATTAAAAAAGAAATTGGTGAGGTTCAATATCAAAATATTATTGAAATTGGTGAACCAATAGCGGCAGCATCTATTGCCCAGGTTCATTTTGCTAAAATTAAAAATGAAAATCAAGAGAAGCAAGTAGCAATAAAAATCTTGCGGCCAGATATAGAGCAATTATTTAATGAGGAGTTGGATGCCCTAATGTTGTTTGCATATATTCTTGAAAATACAATTTCAAAAGCTAAAAGATTGAAGCTGGTTGAAGTCGTGCATCTTTTAAGAGAAATTACCAATATTGAAATGGATCTTCGATTTGAAGCAGCTGCTGCTAACGAACTATACGAAAATACTAAACTAGATAAAGGATTTAATGTACCTAAGATCTACTGGAATTATACAACAAAGAAAATACTTACTTTAGATAAAGTCAATGGTATCTCGATTAGAGAACAAGGTAAATTAGAGGAACAAGGTATAAATTTAAAACACTTAGCAGAAAATTTAATTCAGCATTTTTTAAAACAAGCAGTTAGAGATGGTTTTTTTCACGGCGATATGCACCAAGGAAATTTGTTTGTAGATCCAAAAGGTAATATTGTTCCTGTTGATTTTGGTATTATGGGTAGACTAGATAAGAATAATAGAAAATTTTTAGCTGAAATTTTATATGGGTTCATACAAAGGGATTATGTCAAAGTTGCGGAAGTTCATTTTCAGGCAGGATTGGTTCCTCAAAATGCGTCTAAAGACGAATTTGCTCAAGCATTACGCTCTGTAGGTGAACCGATTTTTGGTCAATCTATCAAAGATATCTCTGGCGGAAATTTGCTCGCTCAACTCTTTGAGATTACGGAAAAATTCAATATGGCTACGCAACCTCCACTATTGTTACTTCAAAAAACAATGGTCGTTGTGGAGGGAGTTGCCAGAAAATTATATCCGGAGACAAATATTTGGGAGGTGTCTAAACCTGTTTTGGAAGATTGGCTAAAAAATTTAAAAAGTCCTAAATCGACGATTAATACAGCTTTAAATACATCTGCTGAAATATTGAAAAGAATACCTGATTTTCCAGGTTTGATGGATAAGGCAGAATATGCATTAAAACTTGTGGCTGAAGGAAAATTAAATTTAGGCATAAATAACAAAAACTTAGAAATTGAACAAATGAGATTAAAAAACTTTAGAAATAATGTTGTAATAAGTTTATTTGGTATTGTAATTGTCGTCTTGTTAGTATTTTAATCTCAGATAATGACATTAAAAAATAAAAAAATTTTAATAATTGTAGGTGGTGGTATAGCCGCCTACAAATCACTTGATTTAATTAGATTATTAAAAAAAAATAATGTTGAAGTAAAAACTATTCTCACAAAAAGTGGAAGGGAATTTGTTACACCTTTGTCTTTATCAACTTTAACTAAATCAAAAACATTTGAGAATATGTTCGATAGTGAAACAGAAGCAGAGATAGATCACATAGCTCTATCTAGATGGGCTGATATTATAATAGTAATGCCAACTACTGCCAATTTTATGAGCAAACTATCAATAGGTAAAGCTGAAGACTTAGCTACTACTGTTTTGCTAGCTGCAGACAAAGATATTATCTTAGTTCCGGCAATGAATGTTAGGATGTGGTTACATAAAGCTACTCAGTCAAATCTTAAAATTTTACAGGAATTTGGTTATCTATTTGTAGGACCTGAAAAAGGTGAAATGGCTTGTGGAGAGTTCGGAGAAGGTAAGATGTCAAGTCCAAGACAAATTCTTTCATATTTAAAAAATTATTTTGATAAAAGAAATATTGTTAAAGATAAAAACTTTAAAGCCTTAGTGACTGCAGGACCTACACGAGAATACATTGACCCGATAAGATATATTTCTAATGAGTCAAGCGGTAAACAAGGTTATGAAATTGCTGTAGCACTTAATAAACTTGGGGTAAAAACAGTATTAATAACCGGGCCCTCTAAACTGACGGCACCAAAAGGTATTAAAGTAAAAAGAATAATATCCGCAGAAGAAATGCTTAATGAAGTTAAAAAGTCTTTACCTGTAGATTTAGCTGTATGCACAGCAGCCGTGGCTGATTTCAAGCCAGCTGAAAAAAGTAAAAATAAGATTAAAAAAGATGAATTAAATTTCAAATCAATAAATTTTATTAAGAATGATGATATTTTAGATTTTTTATCAAAAGATAATAAAAATAGGCCTAAAATAGTTGCTGGTTTTTCTGCAGAAACTAAAAATGTAATTAAAAATTCTTCATTAAAAATGAAAAATAAAAATTGTGATTTAATTTTTGCTAATGATGTTTCTAGAAAAGATATTGGTTTTAATTCAGACTTTAATAAAGTTTCAGTAATAGATCAAAAAGGAAATATAAAAATAATACCAAAAAATAGAAAAAGTTTTATTGCTAATAAAATAGCTCACATCTTATTAGATAAATTACTTGATGACAGAAATTTTAATTAAGCGATTATCTGATAATGTCTCATTACCTAAATATGAAACAGAGGAATCATCGGGTATGGACCTTGCTGCAAATATTAATGAAAAAATTGAAATTAAACCAGGTACCACCGCTATAGTTCCAACTGGAATATCAGTATCTATTCCAAAAAATTTCGAAATTCAAATCAGGCCTAGATCTGGTTTGGCAGCAAAAAACCAAATAAGTGTATTAAATACTCCTGGCACGATTGATGCTGACTATAGAGGAGAAATAAAGGTAATATTGATAAACTTGGGAACTAAAAGCTTTATGATTGAAAACGGAACGCGTATAGCACAAATGGTTTTATGCCCTATTGTTAAAGCGAAATTAAAAGAAGTAAAAATACTCAAAAGCACAAAACGTGGTTCTGGTGGATTTGGATCAACTGGAACTAAATAATAAATGAATTTAAAAGAATTTAAAAGATTTGAAAAACAAATTGTTTTAAAAAAAATTGGAATCTCTGGTCAAAAAAAAATAAAGAAAGCAAAATTGCTCATTGTAGGAGTGGGTGGCTTAGGATGTCCATTGATTTCTTACCTGGCAGCATCAGGTATTGGAAGCATGTGCATTGTAGACCCTGATAAAGTAGAACTAAGCAATTTAAATAGACAAATATTATTTAATAATAGTGATTTAAATAAATATAAAGTTTTACAAGCAAAAAAAAAAATTATTCAAATTTATAAAAATATAAAAATAAAAACTATTAAATCAAAAGTTAACTCTAAAAATATCAGATCTATACTTAAAAATTATGAAATTGTCTGTGATGGAACGGATAACTATGAGACAAGATATTTAATAAATGATTTTTGTAAAAAAAATAAAAAGATTTTAATCTCAGCTGCTATAAGTCGGTTTGATGGACATCTATTTAAATTTAATTTTAAAAAAAAAGGTCCATGTTACAGATGCTTTATGCCAGAATACCCGAATTTAAAGAATAATTGTGAAACAGATGGTATTTTTTCACCAGTTGCAGGAGTTATGGGATCAATTCAAGCAAACGAAGTGTTAAAAACAATTTTAAATTTAAAAAATGACTTAAGTACCAATATGTTAATTTTCAATTCTTTGGGAGTGAACTTAAGAAAGGTGAAAATTAGTGTAAATAAAGATTGTATAAATAAATGCAAAAACTAAGTTTTTTATTAATAATTTTTTTCTTTTTTCAAAATTTATACGCTAAAGAAGAATATTTTCTCACATTAAGAAATGAAAAAGTTAATTTGCGTCAAGGACCATCTTTTGATTACCCTGTTAAAATTTTCTACAATAAAAAGTTTCTGCCTGTTTTAATTCAAGATAAATCTGATAACTTTAGAAAGATAAGAGATCATGAAAATAATACTGGTTGGGTTCATATTTCGCAATTATCAAAAAAGAAGGCAGCTATTACAATTGATGATGACGTATTAGTTTTTAATAAACCTTCTATTTATTCAATTCCAAAAGTAATACTTAAAAAAGGACGTCTATGTAAAATTAGAAAATGTAAAAATGAATGGTGTTATATAAATGTAGATAAATTTAAAGGTTGGGTTAAAAAACAAAGCTTATGGGGATTATTGTAAATTTTATTTAATATATTTGGTCCACATTTTATCAAGCAAATAATACCAAAATCCATTAATTGTAGGTTCTACAAGAGCCACTAGTCCTGCTTCCCATAAACTGGCGCCTGTTAAGACTGATACAACTGTCATTGCTATACAAACATGTCCAATAGTATAAACTAATGCTCTTCCAGCGCTTGTACTTGCAATTACTTTAAATATTCCTCTACTAAATTCAGTCATTTTTCAGATTAATTAATTTTTTTTTCAAAAGGATTTTCTAAAACGCAAGCAACTAAGTGAATTCTATCTTGTTCCCCTCCATTAAAAAAATTATGGTATTTTGTATTGTTAGTAATAGTTACAGATCCGTCTGCCGGCATATGCTTTGCAATATCCTCAATAACCATTTTACATCCAGGATTTGTAATTATGGGAACATGAAGTCTCGGTTCTGGATCTCTATGCCAACTTAATGTAGACCTAGGTTCTTTTAATAAAATTCTCACTCTTCCAAGTTTAAATTTTTTTTTTAACGTGTTATAAACTTCTTCTAAATACGTATTTTTAAATTCAGGTACAATTTCCGTATATTTTGACTCATCTATTGATTTGTCTCTTTTGACCTCTTTCCCGGACTCATCAGGAAATGTCCAGTACTCACCTCTTACATTGTGTCCTTTTATCGAACCTACATCTCCTGGGATTCTATTGATTGGGATAGCAGCAAAATTTGTAATTCCTAATGTATTAAACTTTTTTTGTTTAAGAACTCTATCAAGTTCTGCTCTTAATTTTTTGATGTCAAATGTAATATTCGGAACTTTATAAAAATCGGAGGGGTATTGCTCATTCATTAGTTTAATTTTTTCAGATTTAGTCTATCTGCGTTCATTATCTTGGTCCAAACTGCTACGAAATCTTTAACAAATTTCTCCTTATTGTCGTCTTGAGCGTACACCTCTGCATATGATCTTAATATCGAATTAGAACCAAATACTAAATCGGCTCTGGATGCTGTATACTTTATTTTATTAGTTTTACGATCGATAATATCGTAGGAATTCTTACCTGTAGGTTTCCATATATATTTCATATCAACTAAATTTAAAAAGAAATCATTTGTTAAAGCGCCTACTTTTTCTGTAAATACACCTTTATTTTTTGCTGACTCGTGGTTTGTTCCTAAAACTCTCATTCCTCCAACTAAGCAAGTCATCTCCTGAGCAGTTAAACCCATCAAAGAAGCTCGCTCTAGTATAAGTTCCTCAGGCATTACAGAGTAATCTGATTTTACAAAATTTCTAAATCCATCGTGTAAAGGCTCTAACCATTTGAAATTTCTATTTTCTGTTTGTGCTTGTGTCGCGTCACCTCTACCAGGATAAAATGGAACTTTGACTTTTGAGCCTCCTTTTTTGATTGCTTTTTCTAAACCAACATTTCCTGCAAGAATAATTGTATCAGCAATAGATGCGCCTGTTTTTTTTGCTATATTTTCTAAAACTTTCAGTACTTTTGAAAGTCTTTTAGGTTCATTAGCTTCCCAATTTCTCATTGGCTCTAATCTAATCCTCGCTCCGTTTGCACCACCTCTTTTATCTGTTCTTCTGTAAGTTCTAGCGCTATCCCAAGCAGTAATTATTAAATCGTTATTATTTAACTTACTTGCTGTAATCATTTTTTTTACTTTTTCTACGCTATATTTCTTTTTAGAAGGCTGAACATTACCCTGCCAAAGAAGATCTTCTTTAGGTGCCCAAGGACCTATATAATTTTCCTTACTCCCCATAGTTCTATGCGTTAACTTAAACCAAGCTCGCGCAAATGAGTCCTCAAAGAATTTTGGATCTTTATAAAATTTCTCTGAAATTTTTCTATATTCTGGATCCATCGCCATAGCCATATCAGCATCAGTAAACATTAGTCTGGCCTTTTTTGTTGGATCTCCTAAATCAACTGGTTTCTTTTCTTCCTCCAGATTAATTGGTTCCCATTGCCAAGCTCCTGCTGGGCTTTTTTTGCTTTCCCATTCATAATTTAGCAAAAGATCTAAATATTGATGGTCCCATTTATCCGGATTAGTTGTCCAAGCGCCCTCTAGGCCTGATGTAATTTGATTTTCACCCGTACCACCATTTTTTTGAACCCATCCAAAACCTTGTTCTTGAATATCTGCTCCCGCTGGCTCTGGTCCTAAATTTGCAGGATCACCATTACCATGTGCTCTTCCAATCGAGTGACCGCCTACTGTAAGCGCGGCTGTTTCCACATCGTTCATTCCCATTCTTCCAAACGTTTCTCTAACATCCATGGCGGTTCTAACCGGATCAGGTTTTCCTTCTACACCTTCCGGATTAACATAAACTAATTGAAAATGAGACGCTGCTAATGGAGCCTCTAGAGAAGAACGATCTTGTGGATCTCCATATCTGTTAACAGCTAATGGAACTGTTTCTTTACCCCAATAAACATCTTTCTCTGGTCCCCATATATCTTCTCTTCCAAATGAAAAACCAAAAGTTTTAAAACCAGCTTTTTCGTAAGCCATCGTGCCAGCTAAAACCATCAAATCTGACCAACTTAATCTATTTCCGTATTTTTTTTTAATCGGCCAAAGTAAACGTCTAGCTTTGTCTAAATTTGTATTATCTGGCCATGAGTCTTGAGGAGAAAACCTATGTGATCCAACGTTTGGTCTACCGTCAAATTCTCTATAAGTTCCAACTTGATGCCAAGTTAATCTAACCATAAGACCTGTGTAACTTCCTAAATCTGCAGGCCACCATTCTTGACTATCTGTCATTAATTTAAGTAAATCTTTTTTTAAAGCTTTAAAATTTAATTTTTTAACTTCTTTTTTATAATTGAATCCTGGTAGTGGATTAGTTTTTGTATCATGCTGATGCAAAATATCTAAATTTATACTATTTGGCCATAGCCGAGAGGTATTTGACTCACCAGCTTTAGTAACACCTCCATGCATCACTGGGCATTTTCCGTTGCTGTCTTTTTTGTATTCTACACTCATTTAATTCTAAAATATTTACTAGTTTATAATAATTCTAAAGTAAAAAGCAAGCGACAAACTGTCAATTCTTTAAATTTATAAATACCTCTACGTTTTTGATTTTCTTTCCATTTGGCGCTTTTGGAATTTTTTGGATAACAACTTCGCTTTCATCAATGTCGATTAATTCGGAAGTTTCGCTATCATAAAAGTGGTGGTGATTGGTGATATTCGTATCAAAATAAGTTTTTTTTCCTCTAACATCTACTTCACTTAAATGGCCTGCTTTCTTGAAAGCATGAACTGTATTATAAATTGTTGCTAATGCAAATTTACAAGTTGTTTTTTTAGCTAAATGATTTTCTAGGCTCTCAACTGTAAAATGAAATGTTTTATCTCTTTCGAACAAAAATTTAGCAATTTCTACTCTCTGTTTAGTTGGTCTTAAGCCTGATGATCTTAATTTCTTTAAAATATCTACTTTTTTCATGTTTTTTTTTATATTTTTACTACTTTATAATGATTCTAAACACAAATATATATAAAACTTTTGTTAAATCAAGTAAAACAGTTTTTAAATCATGCAAAAAAGCAGCTACAACTATGATGAATTAATTTCGTGTGGAGAGGGAAAATTATTCGGTGAAGGTAATGCTAAACTTCCATTACCTCCAATGTTAATGTTTGACAGAATTACTGAAATTAAAGAGGATGCTGGAGAATTTAAAAAAGGATTTATCAAAGCCGAACTTGATATCAAAGATAACTTATGGTTTTTTGATTGTCACTTTCAGAAAGACCCGGTAATGCCAGGATGTTTAGGGTTAGATGCTATGTGGCAATTAGTTGGATTTTACTTAGGATGGATAGGAGAACCAGGAAAGGGCAGAGCTTTAGGAGTTAATTCCGTAAAATTTACAGGTGAAGTTTTAAAAAATATAAATATAGCTACATACGAAATAAATATGAAAAGAATATTAAAAAAAGAGGGAACAGCTGTGGGACTAGCAAATGGATTATTAAGTGCCGATGGTAAGATTATTTACCGTGCAGAAAATTTAAAAGTAGGATTGTTTAAATCATGAGAAGAGTAGTTATTTCAGGCCTTGGTATAGTGTCATGTCTTGGAAACAATCAAGAAGAAGTCCATCAGTCATTACTGAACTCAAAATCAGGTATTTCATATGCTGAAGAATATAAAGAACATAATCTCAAAAGTCATATACACGGCAAACCCAATATTAAACTTTCAGATTTTGTTGATAGAAAAACAATTAGATTTATGGGTTCTGGTTCTGCTTACAATTATATAGCTATGAAAGAAGCTATTTCTGACTCTGGTTTAGAAAATAATGAAGTCAGTAATTATAAAACTGGAATTATAATGGGTTCTGGCGGACCATCAATCGAGAATGTTATTCTTGCTGCAGACAAAACTAGAGCAAAGACTCCAAAATTAATGGGACCATTTATTGTTCCCCGAACAATGGGGAGCACCGCTTCAGCCACACTAGCTGTACCATTTAAAATTAAGGGCACTAATTATACAATGAGTTCTGCTTGCGCTACGAGCGGTCATTGCATTGGGAATGCTATGGAATTAATTCAAATTGGTAAACAAGATATTATTTTTGCAGGAGGTAGCGAGGAGGTTCATTGGGCTATGACAGCAATGTTTGATGCCATGACAGCATTATCTTCAAAGTATAACGATAAACCTAAAACTGCATCAAGAGCTTATGATAAAACTAGGGACGGATTTGTAATTGCGGGAGGTGCAGGTGTTTTAGTTCTTGAAGAATATGAACATGCGAAAGCAAGAGGAGCAAAAATTTATGCTGAACTAACTGGCTACGGTGCTACATCTGATGGATATGATATGGTTGCACCATCAGGTGAAGGAGCAGTAAGATGCATGCAAATGGCCATGGCTACTTCTAAAAATAAGATTGATTATATTAATACTCACGGTACATCAACTCCAGTAGGTGATATTACAGAATTAAATGCAGTTAAAAAAACTTTTGGTGAAAATATTCCAAAAATAAGTTCAACAAAATCTTTATCTGGGCATCCATTAGGGGCAGCATCAGTCCATGAAGCTATATACTGCTTGATTATGATGAAAAATAATTTTATTGCTGGATCAGCTAATATCAATGAGATTGATGATGAGGCCAAAAGATTTCCTATAGTAACTAAAACTGAAAAAGGAGCATCACTAAACACGGTTATGTCTAATAGTTTTGGTTTTGGTGGAACTAACGCTGCATTAATTTTTGAAAAGGTTTAATTATGAGTTTAATGAAAGGCAAAAAAGGATTAATTATGGGCGTAGCCAACGAAAGATCTATTGCCTGGGGAATTTCTCAAAAACTTGCAGAAGCTGGTGCAGAGCTGGCTTTTACTTATCTTGGTGATGCTTTAAAAAAAAGAGTAATACCTTTAGCAGAAAAATTAAATTCAAAGGTTACCTTTAGTTGTGACGTAGAAAAAAAAGATGAAGTTGTGAAATTATTTGAGGATATTAAGGCGAAATGGGGTGAAATTGATTTTGTCGTTCATGCAGTAGCTTTTTCTGATAAGTCAGAATTATCTGGAGAATACTTAAACACTACTAGAGAAAATTTTCTGAGGAGTATGCTAATATCTTGCTTTTCTTTTACGGAAGTTTCTAAAGAGGCTTATAAAGTTATGAAGGAAGGTGGAAGTTTATTAACTCTTACTTATGAGTCAGCTAAAGCTATTCCTAATTATAATGTTATGGGAGTTTGTAAATCTGCTTTAGAAGCTAGCGTAAAATATTTAGCAAGAGATCTTGGTCCAAAAAAAATTAGAGTTAATGCCATAAGCGCGGGTCCAATTAAAACTTTAGCTGCATCAGCAATAGGAGATGCGAAATTTTTGTACAAATGGAATGAAGATCACTCCTTTTTAAAAAGAAATGTAGATATTCACGACGTTGGGAATTCAGCTTTATACTTACTTAGCAATCTTGCAGCTGGCGTTACTGGTGAAATTCATTATGTAGATGCTGGATATAATAAAGTTGGAATGCCTGATCCAAAAAATATCACCTAATAAATCGTACACATTTTATTATTTTTTCTACCAAATAATTAGTAACAAGCTTAAAGCTGTTTTGTTTATTGAGTTTAATTATATCATTAAAATTAGAAATCTTTTCTTGATTTTTATTTATAAAATTTTCAAATTTATCAAAATAATTATCGTTCCAATTATTTAAATGAATTTGTGTAGATTGGATGCCAAAAGGTAAAAATATTTCTTTATAAAATAATTGTGGAATAAATAATATTTCATTTTTGTAAAAAGGGAATAACCCATAACCATCAATTATTATCTTAATATTTACATCCTTAAGAGCTTTAAGTGTATTATGATCATAAATATGATTTGGCGCGAAAAAGCTTCTAACTTCCAAATTTTTTTTTTTAAACTCATTCAAGCCAAGTTTAATCTTTTGAAGTTGTTGAGAATAATCTAGACCATAAAATTCTGATTTACCTCCGTAATTGAATATATCTTTTTTATCAGAAGTTTGTGTGTATAAATGATTATAACCATGCATGGTTATTTCCCACCCCTTGTCCTGCCAATTTTTTACTCGCTCCCAAAAATTTTGATTTCTAGGGAAACTAAAAAGATTTGGGTCTTTGTTAAGTGGAATAACTCCCAGGAGAGGTTTTATATTTTTCTTATCAAATAACTTCTCACATTTATCCATATGTTTCCAATTCATATTTTCTGCGACATCATCTATGCGAATTAGAAGTTTTGTATATTTTGCAATTTTTTCTTTAATATTATTTAACATATGTAACATTTAATATTTTAAACAAACTTAAAATGCTAGATCAGAATTTAAGATTGAAAATTTATCAATATTGGTTGTACTTTTTAAGAAAATATCTCTTTTTTTAGTAATTTGTAGTAAATTTGCTGATGGCAAAAGCGCATCTTTTTGATCGTTAAAATATTCACAAAACAAATAAATTTTATACTTCTTAGTAATATAATTTAAAATTTCAATATAATTTTCTTTAAAAAGATTTTGATTATCTGAAAACAAAAGTTTAAAAACTTTAAATCCTTTTTTTCTAATAATGTTGCCAATTATTGAAACTTCTTCAATCTTTTGCTCATGTTTAAAGATTATATTTATTAAATTATTTTCATTTCCATCTTTTAAAATTAAAAGACTTTTCTTTTTAAAACTAAATGGTAATAAATTTAAATAAAATTTTTCATTAATTAATTTTTTTTCAAAACCAAGTTTATTAAGTAATCCTTTTAAAGTATAAACTGCCGTAAAAGCTGTTAAATTAATTTCTTTTTTCAATAAATCTGAAATTAAAAAAAACGAAAATAATCTGTGATTTTTACTGACAATCCAACTATGAATATTGCAGTAATGATAATCTGTATTATTAATTTTTTTAACAGAAAAAAGAGTGCCAACAAAACCCACAATCTGGTTTGAATTTTTATGTAACATTATATTTGCTATAGGTAATTTTTTTTCTTTTGAAGATTTTAATATTTTTATTATAGTCTCAAAAGAAATGTATTTTTGTTTTTTTAAGAAATTACTTACTTTTTCGGAATGAATTTCGCTTTCAAATATTTTAATTATTTTGTATGATTTTAAGGCGCGATATTCTAGATTTTGAATTTTATGCTCGTTTTTTTTTTCTCTCAATTTGAATTTAATCTTATCTAAGTACTATACTTGTTTCATTGATAATTTAACCTTACCTCTATCAAAGCCAACCACTTTTACAGATACCTCTTCACCTTGTTTCACTACATCTTCGACTTTAGCTACACGTTTATCAGCAAGTTCAGATATGTGCACAAGTCCGTCTTGCTTTCCTAGAAAATTTACAAAAGCTCCAAACTCCATTATTTTTACAACTTTACCTTTATAAACTTTTCCCATTTCAGGTTTAGCTATTAAATTTTTTATAAATTCAATCGCTTTATTTCTTGAATCTTCATCTGGAGCTGCAACCGTTACTTCTCCTGTATCATTCACATCGACCTTTGCGCCTGAAGTTTCCACGATCTCTCTTATTGTCGCTCCACCTTTTCCAATTACTGTAGCAATGTCTTTTTTATCCACCTTTATTGTCTCCATTTTTGGAGTGTGTTTTGAAAATTCTTTTCTTGAAGTTTTGATAGCTTTATTCATTTCACCGAGAATGTGCTCTCTTCCAGCTTTTGCTTGATCTAAAGCTTTTTCCATAATTTCAAATTTAATACCTGTAATTTTAATATCCATTTGTAATGATGTTATTCCATTTTTTGTACCTGCAACTTTAAAATCCATATCTCCTAAATGGTCTTCATCTCCTAGAATATCTGAAAGCACTGAAAAGTCTTCTCCTTCTTTAATTAATCCCATTGCTATTCCTGCAACTGGCTCCTTAATAGGAACCCCTGCATCCATAAGGGATAATGAAGTTCCGCAAACTGTTGCCATAGATGAAGATCCATTGGACTCTGTAATTTCAGAGACAACTCTTAACGTATAAGGAAAACTCTCTTTTTTAGGCAGTGAAGAATTGATTGCTCTCCATGCTAATTTTCCGTGTCCTATTTCTCTTCTTCCTGTTCCAATTCTTCCGCATTCTCCTACAGAAAAAGGTGGGAAATTATAATGTAACATAAAGTTAGATCTTTGCATGCCATCTAAGCTTTCTAGTCTTTGTTCATCGTCTGACATACCTAAGGTAGTTACTACAAGTGCTTGGGTTTCTCCTCTGGTAAACAACGCAGATCCATGAGTCCTTGGTAAAACTCCAACCTCACATTTAATTTGTCTAACATCTGCTAAACCTCTTCCGTCAATTCTTTTTTTATCTTTTAAAATTGCAGTTCTAACAATATCTTTTTCTAAAGATTTTAGCTGAGCCATCACTTGATTTTCTGTAAGTGTATCATCTTCGGCAAACATTTCTTTACACTGCGTTTCTATTTCAGAAATAGCTGTTGATCTCTTCTTCTTATCTATCTCTTTAAATGCGCTTCTCAAACCTGACTCAAATTTCCCAGCAATTTTGTTCTTAACATCTGAGTGATCAATTTCTTCAACTTCCCATTTAGGCTTTCCAGCTTTTTTTGCTAACTTTTCTATAGCTTCAATTATTGGAACAAATTTTTCGTGACCAAATTTTACAGCATCTAACATTACTTTTTCAGATAATCCAGAAGTTTCTGATTCGACCATTAAAACTGCATCTTTTGTTCCAGCTACGACTAGATCTAACTCGGACTCTTTTAATTCATCTAATGTAGGATTTAGTAAATATTTTCCATCTTTATATCCAACTCTACTTGCCGCGATTGGTCCTTGAAACGGTAAACCAGATATAGCCAATGCAGCAGAAGATGCGATAATCGAAAGAACATCCGGCTGATTTTCTCCATCGTAAGATAAAACTGTTGGTAGTAATTGAACTTCATTAAGAAAACTTGAAGGGAACAAAGGTCTAATAGGTCTGTCTATTAATCTTGAAATTAAAGTTTCTGCTTCAGTCGGTCTTGCTTCTCTTTTGAAATATCCTCCTGGTATTTTTCCTGCTGCATAATATTTTTCCTGGTAATTTACAGATAATGGAAAGTAATCTTGTCCATCATTTAATTTTTTTGCACCTACAGCTGTAGCAATCACTACTGTCTCGCCTAACGATGCAATAATCGCTCCATCTGCTTGACGTGCAACCTTACCTGTTTCCAAAGTTAATTTTTTACCATTAACTTCTAATTCTTCTTTATGTATTTTGAACATTATTTCCTTAAATTTAATTGTTTGATGACCTTTTGATAGGACTCAACATTATTCTTTTTAAGGTAAGTAAGTAGTTTCTTTCTTTTATTAACAGATTTAGTCAAACCTAAAGTTGAATGTTTATCCTTTTTAAATTTCTTAAAGTGGTCTGATAGCTTTATAATTTTTTCGGTGAGTAATCCTATTTGAATTTCCGTCGAACCCACGTCATTCTTATGTATGGCTAATGACTTAATTATATCTTTTTTTTTCTTTATCATTTTCTTTGTTCTTTTTAATTATTTTCTCAATCTTTTCAGCATATTCAAATGAGTTATCTTCAATAAAGGTGAGTTTAGGAAGAAACTTAATATCTAGCCTTTTAGATAAGGCTTTTCTAACAAGATGCGAGTTCTCCGTCAAGATCCTAACTGTTTCTTTAGAATCAACGCCTCCTAGAGGAATGACGTAAACTCTTGCTGTTTTTAAGTCAGGTGTCATTCTTACTTCTGTCACAGTAATTAATTTAGAGTTTATTGAAGGTATTTTTGCTTCGTTTTTTATAAGTAACTCACCTAAATTTTGTTTTACCAGTTCTCCAACTCTTAGTTGTCTTTGGCTATAAGGTCTTGATGTAGATTGATTGTTCATTATTTTAAATAGTTCTTTGAATCTCCTCAGATAAGTAGGATTCGATCACATCTTTCTCTTTAAAATCGATGAAATCCTTTATGCTAATTCCACATTCTAAACCCATTCCAACTTCTTTTACTTGATTTTTTTCTCTATAAACTGACAATATTTCACCACTATAGACGACAACACCGTCTCTAATAATTCTTGCTTTAGACTTACTTTTTATTTCTCCACTTATAACCTTTGAACCTGCAATTTTTCCAGCAGATGATACTTTAAAAACTTTTTGTATCTCGGCACTACCTAAAACTGTTTCTTTAATATCAGGTTCTAATAATCCTGATAAAGATTTTTCGACGTAATTAATAGCCTCATAAATAATATTAAAATATTTTATATCTATCTTTTGTTCCTCAGCTAATCTCTTTGCCTCTCTATTAGGTTTTACATTAAAACCTAGAAGAATTGCATTAGATGCTTTTGCTAAAGAAACATCTGTTTCATTAATCATTCCAATATCTGATAAAATAATTTTTGCTTCCACCTCTTTATGCTCTATTTTGTTAATGGCCATTTTTAAAGCTTCGCTAGATCCTTGTACATCTGATTTAACTATAATATTGAGTTCGTCTTTGTCATTTACATCTTCAAATAAGGTGGCCTTATCTTTAACAAGGTTTTTATTTTGAGCATTACTATTTTTTCTAAATTCAGTTAATTCTTTTGCCTCATTTTCATCTTTAGTAACCACAAATTCAGCACCAGCATAAGCTGAATTGTTCATTCCAAGAATTTCTACAGGCATAGAGGGCATTGCTTCACTTACCATTTTTCCCTCATAATTTATCATAGCTCTTACCTTCCCCCATGTATCACCACAAATAAAATAATCACCACGTTTTAATTTTCCATTACTTATTAAAATCGTTGAAACTGGACCTTTTCCTTTATCAATTTTGGACTCAATTACAACACCTCTTGCTTTATCACTATAAGATGCTTTTAAATCTAAGATTTCAGATTGAAGTAATATATTTTCTTTTAATTTGTCTAAATTGATTTTTTTCAAAGCTGAGACCTCAACAAATAAAGTATCTCCACTTAAATCTTCTGCGATTAATTCATATTGCATCATTTCATTTTTAATTTTACTTATATTTTTTTCAGGTAAATCGCATTTATTTATAGCAACAATTATTGGTACCTTAGCAGCCTTAGCATGTTTAATGGCTTCTACTGTCTGAGGTTTAATACCATCATCTGCTGCAACAACTAACACTACTATATCAGTGATTTTAGAACCTCTTGCTCGCATTTCTGTAAAAGCGGCATGACCAGGAGTATCAATGAAAGTAATTATTTTATTATTCTCTGTTTTTACTTGATATGCACCAATGTGTTGGGTTATTCCACCATGTTCACCAGATACGACGTTTGAGTCCCTAAGAGAGTCCAATAAAGAAGTTTTTCCGTGATCAACGTGTCCCATTATTGTAACAACAGGTGGTCTATTTTTTACCTCTCCGATAAATTCTTCTTTTGATTTATTATTTTCAATGGAAGGCTTTTCTTCAATAATTGGTTTGTGACCAAATTCCTTAACAATATACTCAGCTGTATCTTTATCAATATTATGGTTAATTGTTGCTACAACTTTCATATTGAATAAAAATTTAATTATATCACTCGACTTTTCAGCCATTCGGTTCGAAAGTTCTTGGATAGTAATTTGCTCAGGAATTTTTACTTCTTTAATTACTTTTTTAAATTCCTTTTTTTCTTCGCCCTCTGGTTTTTTCTTTTCTTTAAGCCTTGCTCGTTTTACAGAGGCAAGGCTTCTTTGTTTGATTTCTATCTCTTCTACATTTAAAGCTCTTGAAACCGTAAGTTTAAAATCTCGCTTATCTATAGGACCTTTAAGTTTCAATTTACTTTTACCTGCAGGTTTATTATCTTTTTTTATAAAATCTTTAGTGGCCTGCTGCTCAATAAACTTTCTTGTAAAATTTCTTTTCTTAGAGTCTTGATTTAAATTATTTTTTGGTTGGGCAGATGGTTTATTTATTTTGAAGGATTTTTTTTTCTCTACTGAATAGGACTTCTTACCTGATGCAGATATAGAGCTAGTATCAATTTTTTTCTTAAGGTTTGATGATATAGTGAGTGTTTTTTTCTTTTCTTTATCCATAACATTACTTGTACGCAATCTCTCTGGCTGCCATTATTAAGTCATCAGCCTCTTTTCTTGAAAGATTAAATTCTTCAAGATAACCTTCGATTCTCAATTTTTTTCCTTTTATTTCGTCATAACCTCCGATTAATTCATCAGATGAAAGATCAGCAAAATCACTTAACTTTTTGATATTTTTTTGACCAAGGATTACTAACATGCCTTGTGTCATACCTTTTAAATTAATCAATTTATCTTCTACCCCAAGTTCTTTTAATTTTATGGCTACCGCTTCTTTTTCTTTTTCCAACGTTTCTTTGGATCTCTTAATTAATTCTTTAGCTGTCTCTTCATCTATGGCATCGATTTTTGCTATATCTTCTGGATTTGACTGAGCAATTTCGTCTATTGAAGTGAACCCTTCGGAAACGAGTAGTTGTCCTAAAGTTTCATCCACTTCTAAATTCTTTATTAAAGTCTCGGTTCTTTCTTTAAATTCTGCCTGTCTTCTCTCTGAGTCTTCTTTGTCTGTTAATATATCTATTTCAAAATTTGTTAATTTTGATGCTAATCTTACATTTTGTCCTCTTCTACCAATAGCTTTGCTTAAATTTTCTTCTGTTAAAATTATATCGATTCTTTTATTATCTTGATCAATTAAAACTTTTTGTATTTCTGCTGGAGATAATGACTCTGAAATTAAAGTGGGTAAGTCCTCTGTCCACTTTATAATATCAATTTTCTCACCATGAAGTTCATTAACAATTGTTTGAACTCTACTACCTCTCATACCAACACAAGCACCTACTGGGTCAATCGAGGAGTCTTGTGAATGCACACAAATTTTTGCTCTACTTCCAGGATCTCGTGCAACTGATTTAATTTCAATCGTACCCTCATAAATTTCTGGAACTTCTAGAAAAAATAATTTTGCTAAAAATTGAGGGTGAGCTCGTGATAAAAATATTTGATGACCTTTAATTTCTTTTCTTACCTCATAACAGAAAGCTTTGACTCTATCTCCGGTTTTCAATATCTCTCTCGGTATAAGCTCGTCTTTTTTAATTACACCTTCGGCTTTCCCTAAGTCTACAATTACATTACCGTATTCTAATCTTTTTATAATTCCACTTAGTATCTGTCCTTGCTTATCAATGAAATCTTCATATTGTCTATTTTTTTCAGCTTCTCTTACTCTACTGCTTATAACCTGTTTTGCGCTTTGAGCTGCTATTCGGCCAAAGTCAATTTGAGGGAGTTCCTCAAAAACTTTTTCTCCTATTTTAAGGTCTTTTTTACCTGGAAAATTTTTTAATGCCTCATCTACAGTAATTTCTCTAGCAGAGTCTTCCACCTTTTCAACAATTTCTAATACTTTTTGAATTTTTATATCTCCACTTTCTCTATCTATAACAACTTCAATATTGTTATCATTTCCAAATTTAGTAAGTGCAGCTTTTTGAATAGCACTTTCCATTGAACCTATTACTATTTCTTTGTCTATAGATTTTTCGTTTGCTACTGCATCAACAATTCTTAAAAGCTCTAATTTATCTAATCCTCTATTTAGCATTTATCAGTCCCTAAAAAAAAATGGGCAAGTGCCCATTTTGAAAGTTTAATAATAAGACTGTTTTTAGAAGAAAATTACGGTTTTTTCAAGATTACATTTTGAATATATCTACTTTATCCGTTTTTTCCCAAGTAAATTCACCTTTATTTGTTGGCTTTCTTCCAAAGTGTCCGTAAGCTGAAGTTGCCTCATATATGGGATTATTTAATTTCAACATTTCTCTTATACCTCTTGGCGATAAATTAAAATTGTCTTCAATAATCTTTTTAACCATATTAACTTTTTCCTCATCTCCATCCGCTAATTTAATAAAAATCGATAAAGGTTTTGAAACTCCAATCGCATAAGCAAGTTGTATTAAACATTTATCAGAGACACCTGCTGCTACTACGTTTTTAGCTAAGTACCTTGATGCATAAGCTGCTGATCTATCCACTTTAGTAGGATCTTTACCAGAAAATGCTCCACCTCCATGAGGTGCCGCACCTCCGTAAGTATCTACAATTATCTTTCTTCCAGTCAAACCAGTATCTCCATCAGGGCCCCCTATAATAAATTGACCGGTTGGGTTTATATAAATTTCTTTCGTATCAAGATCTGATAAAAAATTCTTTGGAATTGATTTGTGTATATACGGAATTATGCACTCTCGTACTTTATCTTGATTTAGATCTTTAGAGTGTTGTGTTGAAATTACTACTGAAGTGACTTTTATTGGCTTATCATTTTCATATAACATAGTAACCTGACTTTTAGAATCTGGCTCAATACCCAATAATTTTCCATCCTTTCTATCATTAGCCATCAATCGTAGAATTTTGTGGGAGTAATGAATTGGAGCTGGCATTAAATCTTCTGTTTCATTACATGCATACCCGAACATAATACCTTGATCACCTGCTCCTTCATCTTTGTTATCCTTAGAGTCGACACCCATTGCAATATCTTTAGATTGTTCATGAAGAAAAGTTTCTATATTTACGGTTTTCCAACTAAAACCTTCTTGATCATATCCTATATCTTTTATGCAATCTCTGACTTTTGAAATCAGTTCATCTTTATCTATTTTTGGTCCTCTTGTCTCACCAGCTAAAATTACTTTATTGGTGGTAGTCAAAGTTTCACAAGCAACTCTCGATACTGAGTCTCTTGAGAGGTAAGAGTCAACAACCATGTCAGAAATTCTATCACATACTTTATCTGGGTGTCCTTCTGACACTGACTCACTTGTAAATAAAAAGTTATTTTTTTGCATTTTTATCTTTGTAAATTAGAAAGAATAAAAGATATGTAATTAAAAGTATATAAAAGATCAAATCATTTTTATTTTTATTAGATTTTATTAACGGGACTTCGTGTTCTATATTTCCAGCTTCATTTCTATTTAATTTTTTGATTAAACTACCTTTATTATCAATAATGGCACTTACACCTTGATTTGTAGATCTAAGTAAGAATGTATTATTCTCAATTGCTCTAAAAGACGATTTAGCAAAATGTTGGTCGGGGCCGATAGATTTACCGAACCATCCGTCCTCAGAAATATTAACAATAAGATTAGTACTATTGTCAGACTGTTGTATTAAGTCAGAGAATATTACTTCATAACATATCAGAGGTAAAATGCTTAACTTGTCAATTAAAAGATTATTGTTCTTTTGACCTTTTAAAAAAGATCCGTGCCCCTCTGTAATCTTTTTTAAACCAAAATTATTTAATACTTTTTCGAAAGGTAAAAATTCTCCAAATGGTACAAGTTTTCTTTTGTTATAACTCTGAATTATATCAAATTTATTATTTACAATTAACATACTGTTGTAAAAATCACCTGATTTAGGTTCTAATTTATTTGAACCAAATATAATATGATGCTTTTCTGAAAAGTTTTTCAAAATTAATCCTTTAAAAGGTATAATTTGATCATAGCTATAACCGCTAAAAACTCCCTCCGGCCAAATGAATAATGTTTCTTTTTTTTTATCTGGATCACTATATCGTATTAATTTGTTAAATCGTTCCTCAATTTCTTTGAAACTAAGACCATATTGTAAGTCAAAATTAGGTGATATTATTTTTACATATATTTTTTCTTTTACACTCTTAAGAGTTTTCTTATTTTTGTTAATTTCATAATTTCCATAAATATAAAGACTTAAAATAAACAATAATTTAATTAATACGATGATTAATTTTTTGACTTTACCAATTTGAAAAAGAAATATTATTGGCAATGTATATAAAGTTATTACAATAAGATTGTAAGAGTATAAGCCGATTAAATTTACTATTTGCAATATTTCATTATACATAGTTGTACTGTAGGCCCATAAATTCCAAGGGAAACCTGTGAATACAAATGCTCTAAAATAATCTGAAAAGGCTATACCAGCAGAAAATATTATCACTGAAGAGAAGTCTAACTTCAAGTATGGGCCAATGATTAATGTGGTTAATCCTAAAAATAAACTTAGAAATAAAGGAATGAGTATTAATGCAAAAGGTATTAAAATTTTAAAATTCTCGTCAAATGTCAATGAGTTTGTAATCCAAGATATACCACTAATGTAAAACCCAAATCCAAATGACAATCCAAATATAAATAAATTTTTTTTATAGGGTTTTTTTCGGTAAACTGACCTAGATTTTTTATTTATATAAACCAATAAATAAAAACATGAAGGAAAGATTAAAAAATTTATTATTGTTAAATTAAAAGGCTCAAAGGAAAATACAGTTAATGATCCAAAAAAAATGGGAATAATGTATAAAGTTAAGATGCGATTATTTAAATATTTCTCAACCATTTACTAATTTGAAATATTTTTTTTCAACCTGGTGCATTTTCTTAAAATCTTTAACCTTTTTATGGTCATGGCCAAATAGATGAATCAATCCATGAATCCATAAACGATTAAACTCTATTTCAAATTTTTTTTTTATATTTTTATTTTTTATTTTGTTTAAATTTATAATTATATCTCCAAGGTATAATTCTTTTTCTTTTTTTAATCTTTTATTTAGGTCTTTTTTTTTATAAAAAGGAAATGATAGTACATCTGTTATCTTATTTTTTTTCCTAAATTTCTTATTTAGGTATTTAATTTCTTTGTTTCCTGAGAGTAATAAGGTGCAAAATATATTATTTTTTTTAAGTTTCTTTTCTTCTAAGTTTATTTTTTTAATTTTTTTATCTAAATAATAATTTGGCCTTTTAATGTAATTTAGCCAATTTTTATTTTTTGTAATAACATTAACCTTTATCATCAATGCTTTTATTTTGATAAGCCTTAATGATTTTAGACACAAGAGGATGTCTTACGACATCGTTATGGTCAAACTCGATTACCTTAATTTCATTAAGATCCTTAAGTATGTTTTTTGATTTAATTAAACCAGAATCTCGTTTATTGATTAAGTCAACCTGACTTGGATCGCCATTTACAACTAGTTTTGAATTCTCACCTATTCTTGTTAAAAACATTTTAATTTGAGTTTCTGTAGCATTCTGTGCCTCGTCTAAAATAGCAAAACAATTTTTAAGTGTTCTGCCCCTCATAAAAGCTAGCGGGGCTATTTCTATTTCACCTGTCTCGATCTTTTTTTCTATTTTATCTGCACCGAAAAGTTCGTAAAGAGCGTCATACAAAGGTCTTAGATATGGATCAACTTTTTCTTTCATATCGCCTGGTAGAAATCCTAATTTTTCACCAGCTTCTACTGCGGGTCTTGACAAGATCACTCTATCAATTTTTTTCTCCATTAATAATGTTATTGCGACCGATACAGCCAAAAAACTCTTACCTGTTCCTGCAGGCCCAAGAGACATTACAATATCATTTTCTTTCAAAGCCTTTATATACTCTGATTGTTTTTCAGAACGAGCAATAACTGATTTTTTCGGAGTTTTTATTAATTGTTTAAAACTTTTAATGTTAGAATTTTCAATCTCTAAATTTTTTTTCACAGACAGAACTATATCTTCTTTTTCAATTATATTCGTTAAGAAATATTTGTTTATCAAAAATTTAATTGCGTCGCAAAAAATCGCTATTTTTTCTTTATTTCCTTTACAAGTTATAGAATTACCTCTGAAATAAACATCTGTGTTAGTCAATTTTGATAAATTTTTTAGATTCTGGTCGAATTGACCGACTATAGCCATTAACATTTCATTATCGTTTACTGATATGTTGACTGTTTCTTTATCAATTTTTTTAATAATTAAGTTTTGTTCTAATTTACTTATTTCAGACATTTTATTAAGCGGCACAATTGGTTTGTTTTAAATTTGAGGTAATTTCACCGTACAATGTGTTTTGATTTCCATTTATAATTTTAACATTTCTTATTCTACCCTCTAAATTATCATCACTTTCGACAATAACTGAATTAAAATGTTCATCTCTTCCAAAATATCTATCTCCACTTTTCATCTTATTTTCAAATAAAACATTCACTGTTTTATTAATTAACTTTTTTCTATAATTATTTTTTATATCTTCTGCAATACTTTGAAATTCTATCAATCTATTTTTAGCCTCGCCATCATCTACTCTAGTCAAATCAAAAGCTGGTGTTCCTGGCCTTGGGCTAAACATGAACGAATAAGAGTTTATAAAACCAACTTGATTTAATAATTTAACTGTATCTTTAAAATCCACATTTGTTTCACCCGGGTACCCGATTATAAAGTCACTAGAAAATTTTATTTCCGGCTTTACTTTTATAAGTTTTTTTAAAATCTCTAAATACTCTTCGACTGTGTGTTTTCTGTTCATTGCCTCTAATATTTTATTAGATCCACTTTGTACAGGCAGATGAATTAGTGGCATTAATTTTTTACAATTTTTATGCGCGTCCATTAAATCTTCTGTAAAATCCTTCGGATGTGACGTGGTATATCTAATTCTTTTTAAATCTTTAATTTTGGCAATTTCTAAAATCAAATCTGAAAGTTTATTTTTTTCAAAATTATATGCATTTACATTTTGTCCAAGTAAAATTATTTCTCTTGCACCATTTTCAACCAATTGATTTGTCTCTAAAACTAATTCTTTTATAGATCTTGAATATTCTGCTCCACGCGTGTAAGGAACAACGCAAAATTTACAAAACTTATTACATCCTTCTTGAATTGTTAAAAATGAAGAAACTTTATTGTCAGTATTTTTTATGGAATTTAAGCTGTCAAATTTTTCGATAACATCAAACTCGGTTACATTGACAGGTGTTTTTTTTTTCTCCAATCTTAAAATCGTTTTGTTGATTTGATGATAGGACTGTGGACCTAAAACTGCATCAATATATTTTTCGTTTCTTAAAAGGATATTACCTTCTGCTTGAGCGACACAGCCAACAATTAATACAATTGGTTTGGGTTTGTTTCTAAATTTTTTTTTCAATCTTCCAATATCATGGTAAACTTTGTCAGTTGCTTTTTCTCTGATGTGGCATGTGTTTAAAATATAACAATTAGCTTCGTTTATATCTTTAGTGGGTTCGTACTTAATCTTTTTAGTCAAATCAAAAATACGACTACTATCATACTCATTCATTTGACAACCAAATGTTTTGATGAAAATTTTTTTTTGCAAGTTATTTTTTTATTTTTGAACCATATAGTTCTAGTTTATGATCTACGAGATTGTAACCTAATTTTTTTGCAATTTTTTTTTGTAATTCCTCTATGTCTTTATCAACAAATTCTACAATTTCCCCGCTATTAATATCTATAAGATGATTATGATCATCATTGATTTCATATCGCGCCTTCCCAGCTTTAAAATCATGTTTGATTAATATTCCAGCTTCTTCAAAAAGCTTTACTGTTCTATAAACTGTTGCAATACTAATTTTGTCATCTAAAGAAGAGACTCTTTTGTGCAGCTCATCTACGTCTGGGTGATCTTTTGAACCATAGACTGCTTTTGACTCGGAAAGAACTTTAGCAATAGTTTTTCTTTGATCAGTAAGTCTAACACCTTTTTGTTGACATTTTTCTTCGATTGAATTCATTGAATTAATCTAACTTAAATATAAGGGTTTAATCAAATTTTTTTGTATTAAATTTTTTTTAATTAAAAGGTCAATATTAACAAGGCTAAATTGACTAAGATCAGCATTATTATATCCATATAAATTAATATTTTTTGATATTTTTAATCCTTTTGCTACAGCTAAAGAAACTCTTATTGATGAAAAACTCCCAGGACCATTATTAACAAGAGTTGAAAAACTTTGATTAATATTTACTTTGTATTTTTTTAGTAGATTTAATATGCTTATTACTAATTTATCATTATTATTTACTTTTTGATTAAAATCGTGAACATAAAAATCATTGTTAATTCTCAAACCAATTTTATCGTCTTTACCTATGCAATTTATAATTAAAAAGTCTTTTATCATAATTTTGTTTTTACCTATTTTAATTTTTCATAATAATTTGTATCCAAGTTCTAAAATTAATAACATTGAAGATTATGGTATCATATCTTTAATGTATCATAGATTTGAGGAAAACAAATACCCATCTACCAACATTAGAATTGATGATTTTAAAAAACACATCTCTATTATAGAAAATAATAATATTAAATTTATAAATCCAAATAATTTTGAGGAGGAATTGAAAAATAATAAATTGCAGAGAAAAATCCTTTTGACTATTGATGATGGATTTTTATCATTTTATGAAAATGCCTGGCCTATTCTTAAAAAGAAAAAAATTCCATTTATTTTATTCGTAAGCACCCGGGAAGTTGGCGCGAATAATTATATGACTTGGGAGCAAATTAAAGAGTTAAGCAAGGAAAATTTTGTTGAGATTGGGAACCATAGTCATACACATGAATATTTAGTTGATGAAAGTAAAGAACTGATAGTAGAGGATATAAAAAAATCAATCTCAATTTTTAAAGAAAAATTAGGAAAAAATTCAGAATTTTTTTCTTATCCATTTGGTGAGTACAGTTTAGAATTTAAAGATATTATTGAATCTTTTGGATTTAAATATGCCTTTGGACAACACTCCGGTGTAATGGATGAAACCAAAGATTTTTATGAATTACCAAGATATCCAATTAATGAAAAGTATGGCGAGTTAAAAAGATTCACTTCTTTAACGAAAACATTACCTTTTAAATTTAAAAAAGTTTTACCTGAAGAAAGATATCTATTGTTAAGTAAAAACCCACCAAAAGTAAAAGTAGAATTTTATGAAAATATCGAAAATCTTAAATCTGTTAATTGCTATTCTAACGAAGGAAATAGATGGAGGCAATCTAACATAGTATTTGAAGATGCAATTACTTTAAATATTAATATTGATGAAAAATTTATTGGTGAAAGAGGCAGGATTAATTGTTCCTTAAGAGATCCAAGTGGCTACTGGCGATGGTTAGGTATTCAATTTGTAATAAGTGAAAAATAAATCAAGAAGTTAGCTCAATCTTTTTGATCGAATTAACTAATTTTACTGGCTCAAAATCTGTAAGTCTATTTTGTCTAATAATCTGATTTAAAATTTTAGTATATTCAGATCCTGTTTGGGCATAGTTATTTAAAGTCTCCGTTAATTCCAGACCTGATATTTTTTTCTTTTTCTCTCTTAAACTTGATCTTTTCTTTCTAAATTTTAAATAACTTTTATGCGTGTTGAGATTATTCTGATAAGCTTTTACCGAAGCTCTTAAAATTGGGAATTTTAAAATTTTATGATTTTTGTTACTTTCTCTGTCAAGTGGTGCAATACCTTGTCCGCTCCATGTCCATTGACCAAAAATAGCATTACCCTCTAAAGCAAATCTGGATGTTCCCCAACCACTTTCTTTCGCTGCCTGTGCCAACGCAATAGAAGTTGGTATAATATCCATTCTTAAAAGAAGTTCATTTATATTACCTTTTTTAACTTTATATTCTAACAATTTTTGTCTAAGCCACTGTTTTTCTAAATCTGTAGTAAATTTTTTATCAGATAAGAGAATTAATTTTTTTCTATCAGCAATAATTCTCTCATTCTCAGCTACTATAAGTGGTAAAACTATTTTGATAAAAGTTTCCTTTTTAAGCTTTGTATTTTGTAAAGCATCTAAATCTCTTGGAAATTGAGTAAAGTAAATTGGCTTTACTAGTTTTTGCGATCGAACTTTGCC
>CACAWM010000003.1 GCA_902536205.1 uncultured Pelagibacteraceae bacterium
CTTTTATGATGCCAGAAAAGTGGAGAAAGCTTAATTAATTTCTAGTATAAATTAGTAAGTGATTCATTTTAAAAAAACTATATTAATTTATATTTTATTTATTCTAAGCGCATGCTCTTCGATTCCTAAAAATACGCAAAATAGTTGTGCAATTTTTGAAGAAAGATATCTTTGGTATAAACATACAAAAGCTTCATATGAAAGATGGGGAGCACCTATTCATTTACAATTAGCCTTTGTCAAAAAAGAAAGTGATTTCAATTGGTTGGCTAAGCCGCCACGAAAAAAATTGTTTAAAGTTATTCCTTTCAAAAGACCTTCAAGTTCATTTGGTTATTCACAAGCAGTAAAAGGAACATGGGAACAATATAAACGAGAAACTAATAGTCCTTTAGCTACAAGGGCTAGATTTAAAGACTCTGTTGATTTTATAGGTTGGTATATTCATAAAACTAATAAGATTTTAAAAATTTCTAAGAAGGATTCATATAAGCAGTATTTAGCTTATTATAAAGGCTGGGGAGACTATAAAAATTATTCAAAAGACAAGAAAGCTATTATTTATGCAAAATCAGTTAAGGATATGGCTAACAAATACAGAAAACAATTAACACTTTGTAAGAAAAATTTGGATAAAAATAAGTATATTATTTTTTAAGCTGTTTATTGAGATCAATTTCTACTGCATCAATCCTTTTTGTATTTTTTCCAACTATTGTGTAAATTGTAGGAATTACATAAAGCGTAAAGAATGTAGAAAAAAGCATTCCACCGAAAATAGTTATCCCAACGGTTAGTCTACTTGCTGCACCTGGGCCAGTTCCAAGAATTAAAGGCAAGACCCCGATGATTGTAGATAAACTTGTCATAAGTATGGGTCTTAATCTTATTGCTGCTGCCTCAAATACAGCAACTTCTAAATTTTTACCTTCCTTTCTTAATTGATTTGCAAATTCAACAATTAAAATTCCGTTTTTTGCGGACAATCCTATAAGAATTATTAGAGCTATTTGGCTGTAAACGTTTAAAGATGAGCCGACTACTAGCAAACCCAGTAAGCCACCAAGTATAGCCATTGGAACAGTTAACATAATTGTAAATGGATGTTTCCAACTTTCAAATTGTGCGCTCATTGCAAGATAAGCAGTTATTAAAGCAAGAGCAAAAATTACATATAATTCAGTGTTAGTTTTTTTATATTCTTCACTCTCTCCTTTATAAGTAATTTTTGCTTGAGGAGTATTTTGTTCAACTACTCCGACTAAAAATTTAAGAGCTTCATCAAGTGAATAGTCACCAACTAATCTTGCTGAAATAGTTACAGCCTTTTGCCTATTATATCTTGCAAGGAACGGCGACTGACCTTCCTCATCGTATGTAACTAGATTAGAGATCGATACAAGTTTGTTATTGTTCTTTGATCTAACAAAAACTTTACTTATGCTATCAGGCTCCTGTCTATCTTTAATATCTCCTTGGAGAATAATAGAATATTCTTTACCTTCTCTAGTAAAATTTGTAACCCTTCTTGATCCGAAAATTGTTTCAATGGTTTTGCCTATATCTTCTGTTGAAACCCCAAGGTCAGCAGCTTTCTTTTGATCAATTTTAACATTTAATTGAGGTTTGTTTAGATCGAAATCATCTTCTATCGAAGCAAGTCCTGGATTTTTTCTTGCCTCTTTTTTAATAATTTCTTTCCATTCAATAAGTTGATCATACGTATTTCCTAAAATAACAAATTGCACAGGGCTCTCAATTCCTCCTGTTCTTATTCCTTGAGGCATAATTGGAAAAGCTAATACACCCGGCACCTTTGAAATTTTCCCAAAAGACTCTCTCATTATTTCAACACCGTGACGATCTCTTTTTTTCCAAGGCTCAAGTAATACAATAATAAAACCACTATTTACTTGTTTTGCAGATTTACCGAAACCTGGTACTCTCATAATCAATTTTCTGTATTCTCCTTTACCTACATTAGGTAATAAAAGACCTTCAATTTCCTCAGCTCTATCTTTCGTAAAATTAAAGCCAGAACCTTGAGGCGCCTTTACGATTACAAAGAACGCTCCTCTATCTTCAGGAGCAATTAATTCTTTTTTTGTAAAATTGAAAAAAAATAAAGTTAGAGCTAATGTGGCTAATAAAAAAATTGTTATCGTTGTTCTTTTTTTAATCCAACCTAGTAAAGATACTTTATACAAATAAGTTAAATTTTTTAAAAATTTTTCAAATTTTAAAACAATTTTTGACTTATTCATATTTTGCTTAAGGAACTTACTGGCCAACATTGGGCTCAGAGATAAAGCAACAAAACTTGATATAATGACAGCGGCAGCAAGTGTGATTGCAGTTTGTGTAAATAGTACACCTGTAATTCCTTTAATAAAAATTAAAGGGACAAAGACAGCAACTAAAACGACTGTTGTGGCAATTATAGCGAATGAAACTTGCTTAGCCCCTTTAAATGCTGCAACAAGAGGGGTATCTCCTAACTCTATTCTTCTTACAATATTTTCTAACATTACAATTGCATCATCTACAACAATTCCGATGGCTAATACTAAAGCCATAAGAGTAAAGAGATTGATTGAAAAATCAAAAATATAAATTGCTAAAAAAGTTGAAATTAATGAGACAGGTAAAGCTACTAAAGGAACCACCAGGGCTCTAATATTTCCCAAAAAAAGGTAAATAATTATAGTTACTAAAATTAAAGCAATAAAAAGAGTTTTATAAACTTCTTTAATTGCAACTTTTATATAATTACTTCTATCAAATGAAACTTCTAAAGTTGTATTCGGGGGCAAGCTAGGTTGGAGCTCTTTGATTTTCTTTTTAATTCCATCAGCAACAGCAATAGTATTAGCATCTGATTGCTGATAAATTCCTATTCCTACTACTTGTTTTCCATTACCTTTAAATAAAGTACGTGTGGACTCTGCACCAAGCTCTACTCTTGCAACATCAGAAAGTGTAATAATTGATCCATCGGTTGCTCTTTTAAGAGGTAAATTTTTATAATTTTCTAAATTACTGTAGGCTTTATTTAACTTAATCGTAAGATCAATATCTTTTGACTCTATTCTCCCTGCTGGAAATTCTACATTTTCTTTTCTTAGTACGTTTTCAACTTCTTCGGTAGTTAAATCTCTTGCAGCAAGCGCAATAGGGTCCAACCAAATCCTTAGTGATAATTCTCTTTGACCGCCAAGTCTGACTCGACCTACTCCATCAACTGTAGAAAATGTATCAGTTAAATACCTATCTGCGTAATCAGTAAGCTCCAAGTCAGACATAGTTTCAGAATTGAAAGATAACCACATTGTTGTACGCATACCTGCACTTTGTTTGAATATTTCTGGTTGTTCAGCTCCTTCTGGTAAGTTATCTAAAACTCGAGACACAGAACTTCTAACATCGTTAGCAACATCATCTAAATCTAAATCAGTTTCAAAAGTTAGAGTAATTCTTGAACTTTCATCTTCGCTGAAAGAGTCAATAGTCTCTAATCCTGGAGTTCCTCCAACAAAATCCTCAATTTTTTGTGTAATTTGAGTGTCAACTATTTCAGCCGAAGCCCCTCTATATTCAGTTTGAATTGTAACAACTGGTGGCTGCACATCAGGCAATTCATCTGTTGGTATTTCTTGAAAAGTGACCAAACCAAATATAACTAAAACCAAACTCATTACTGAGGCTACGACAGGTCTTTTGATTGAAAGGTCAGTTAAAAACATTTATTTGGCTGAAGTAATAATTTTTATTTTACCTTTATCTCTTACTTTAGAAACACCTTCACTGATCACAAGATCACCTTCATTTAATCCAGATATAACTGAAACTTTACCAAAATTTCTTTTACCAATTTCAATATTCTTTTTTTCAGCGGTGTCTTCATTTATAGTATAAACAAATGCTGTATTTCCTTGAATTGTTACAGCGCTTTCCGGTACACCAATTTGATTTTTTTCATCATAAATAATTTTTACAGTCATTAGTTGACCTGGAATAATTTCAAAATTTGAATTATCAACTATTATTCTTGAAAGAATCGATCGAGTAGAAGGGTCGATACGAGAACTGATTGTTTCTATTTTACCCTTAAAAACTTTTTTATAAGCAGAACTAGTAACCTCAGCTTTTAGCCCTGTTCTAAGAACACCTACATAATTTTCAGGTACTTTAATATCTATTACAATTTTATCAAGATCATCTAGTGTAATAATTAAACTTTCTGAACCTAAGACACCTTGTGCTATTTCCCTCTTCCCTACCTTGCCAGCAAAATCTGCTGTTAAGCTTCCTCCATCTTTTAATGTAAGTATTTTTTCTCCTTTTTTAACGAATCTATTTTCTAAATTAGGCTTTCCATTGATATTACTTGCTTGGACTCTATATGCTTTTGAGTTCTGAGAAATTGCAGTACCAAAAGTTTCAATACTTTTATAAAAAAGCGATTTTTCAACTGTAGAAACGATTACACCTGGGGCTGGTCTCACGCTAAATTTTTTTTTAAAATGCAGACCTATAAAGTGCCTTGCTGCTATGATCGCAAATATAGCTATAAAAAAAATTATTAGAAAAGTTTTAATTTTCGAAGAAGTTTTCATATTTTTTAATCTAATCCGTACTCTGCCCATGACCCGTCATAGATAATAGGTTTTTTACCACTTATAATAGAATTAGCCAGACCTAAAATGCATGCTGTAACTCCAGAGCCGCATGTAAAAGCCATTTCTTTTTCAATTGATACTTTTTTCGATTTGAATATCTCAATTAAGTCCTCTTTTTTTTTAAAAGTTTTATCTTCTCTTAAAAGTTTTTGGAAAGGCAGATTAATTGACCCTTTAATGTTTCCACTTTTAAGTTCTTTTCTAGGTTCAGGCTGTAAGCCTAAAAATCTTTGTTCTCCTCTGGCGTCTAGCAATTGAAATTTATTATTAGTAATATTTTTATTTACTTCATCTTTATTAATTACAAGAGATGTATTTTCAACTGCAATGTATTTAGATTTTTCAACGCTAACTATACTTTTAGTAGTGGGACGTTTTTCATTTGTCCATTTTTTAAAACCCCCATCTAATACTGAGATAAGTTTTGAATTATGGCCAAAATACAAAAAAGTGTACCAAACCCTACATGAACTAAAAACATCTGAGTTGTCATAAACAATTATGTGATCTGAATTAGATATTCCTAAACCAGATACAATCATTTCCCATTCTTCTTTAGATGGAAGCATATGTGGAAGATTAGTTTTTTGGTTTGAATTTTTATCTATATCAAAGAATATAGAGTTAACAATGTGCTCTGCTTTGTACTCTTCAAATGAATTTCTATTAGTAATTGGCAGATGCCAGCTAGCATCTAAAATTTTTACTTTTTTAATATTCTTATCTAACCAGTCTGTAGTTACTAATTGATTCATTACCTGTTTTTTTCAATATATTTTTGATGATATTCTTCAGCTTTATTGTAGTTTTTAATTTTTGAGATATTTGTCTGAATTTTACCATCTAATTTTTCGTTAAATTCTTTTAAAACTTCCAAAGCGTCTTGTTTCTGCTTTTCATCTTCATAAAAAATCTCACTTCTATATTGAGTTCCAATATCTGGAAATTGCATATCTTTTTGTGTTGGATCATGCATTTTAAAAAATAAATCTAATATTTTTTTAAAAGAAATTTTATTTTCATCAAAGGTAAGCCTTACAACTTCAGCATGTCCAGTGTTTCCTGTGCACACTTCTTCATAGGTTGTTTTCGCGCTACTTCCTCCTGCGTAACCTACTTCAGTCTTTAATATACCTGGTTTGCTTTTAAAGTTTTCCTCAGGTTTCCAAAAACATCCAAGTGCAAGTGTACATTTCTGCATAAGTTATCTAATATATTTTGAGGAAGAAAGGATAGTAAATTGTTAACACAAAATCAAATAGGCGTATTGTACATGGTAGGAAGTGTAATTTGTTTCTCCATTATGGATATTTGCGTAAAATGGTTAGACTATTATCCAGTTGGCCAAGTTCTTTTCTTAAGATTTTTTATAGGATTTATTCCTATATTTTTTATCATACCGAAAGATAAATTATTCTCTTTTTATAAAACTTCACGTCCTGGTCTTCATGCTTTTAGAGCCATAAGCGGGGCCCTCGCAATAATTGCATTATTTTTGGGATTAAGAGAATTACCATTAGCTGATGTAGTTTCATTAACATTCGGTGGACCAATATTCGTTACAATTGCATCAATCTTTTTTTTATCTGAAAAAGTTGGAATAAAAAGATGGTCAGCTGTATTTATAGGTTTCCTAGGGATGCTATTAATTGTTCAACCAGCATTTATAGACGTTAATTATTATTACATTACACCAATTGTATTTTGTATATTTTTTGCCTGTGTAGCTATTAGCGTTAGATCTTTATCTAAAACAGAAGCAAATTATACAATCGCATTTTATTTTACATTACTTTGCACTCTTTTGGGATTAGGAACAATTTTCTTTACTGATTGGATAATGCCAACTTTCATAGATTTTGTTTTATTTTTTGTACTTGGTTTATGTGGAAGTGTAGCCAATTTATTACTGACTCAAAGTTACAGATTAGCAGAAGCATCACTTGTAACCCCGATTAAATATTTAAGTTTAGTTTTTGCAATTGTTTTTGGATATTTTATCTGGAGTGAAGTACCAAAAATTCTAACTATGTTTGGGGCATCTCTAGTTATCGCAAGTTCTTTAATAATCTTTATGAGAGAGAATAAATTGAAGAAGCAAATCATAACCCCTAGAACATGAGAAAGCCTCCTAAATATTGGGCTAGAGCTAAAAAAATTTTATCAAAAAAAGATAAAGTAATGAAAAAGCTAATAACCGATTATAAAGATGGAAGTCTTGTGACACGCAATGATGTTTTTTTCTCATTATGTAAAAGTATTATTGGCCAACAAATCAGTGTTGCAGCTGCAAACTCGGTTTTTTTAAGATTTAAAAAGAAATGTAAAAACAAAATAAATGCAAGAACTGTGAGCAAATTATCGTTTAGTAATTTAAAAAGTTGTGGCCTAAGTAAACAAAAGGCTAAAGGTATAAAAGATTTAGCCAAAAGAACTTTAAATAAAACTTTTAAGCCTAGCTTAATAAAAAAAATGACTGATGAAGAAGCTATAGAATATTTATCTAATCTAAGACAAATAGGAAGGTGGTCAGCAGAAATGATATTACTTTTCACATTTAATCGATCAAATATTTGGCCTCTACAAGATATAGGATTACTAAGAGCTATTTCAAATAATTATAATAAGAAATACTTTCCTCCAAAGATATTCCTTAATAAACTTTATAAAAAATTTACACCCTATTGTTCAGTTGCAACCTGGTATTTATGGCGATCAATTGATAACGAGCCAATACAATATTAAGCACCCTCAATAGTTTGATGGTGTCTTACAGCGTGACCTTTTAAAATTTCGTGTGCTTCTTGATATTCTTTTGATTTGTAAAATAAATTTGCTTCATCGTAAGAGGGAAACTCGATTACGACAGTTCTAGGCGAGCTTTCACCTTCATTAGCAGTAGCTTTTCCTCCCCTGATAAGAAATTTGCCTTTATATCTTTCAACTGCGACTCTAGCTTTTACAGCATATTCTTTAAGCTTATCCTCATTAGTTATATCTTTATAAACACAAACTACGTAACCTTTCATTTACAACTCCTTAAAAATAAACTAATTTTTTTCATGGCAGATAAACTTATCATTGATTGGAAAGAGTATAATCTAATCGTAGAAAAACTTGCAATACAAATCCATCAAAGTGGATTTAAACCTGACATGTTAATCGGTATTATGAGAGGAGGAGCTCCTATAATAGACGTGCTAAGTAGAGTATTTAAACTTAAATGTGCTTATTTAGCTGTTGAGTCCTATTCTGGACAAGGGACCGAAGATCAACAGGGTGAATTAGTTTTCTCTAGAGAAATGAGCTCGACAGTTCAAGAAATGAAAGGAAATATTCTATTGTGTGATGATTTATCTGACACAGGAGTAACTTTAAATAAAAGTATTTATTGGCTTAAAAAATACCCTCCTTTACAAGGAAAAATAAAATCAATAAAGACAGCTGTTCTTTGGAAAAAGAAAGACTCTACGTTTGAACCTGATTATTGCGCTCAAAAATTAGATAGTAATCCTTGGATTGTTCAACCTTTCGAACATTATGAAGAGGTAAGAGTACAAGATTTAATTAAAAAACATCAAGAAAGTTAAAGGGCCAGCGTTAACCGGCCCTAAAATCATTAAGCTACGTAAAAACTTAATACACTTGCTGCTGCAATTACCCAAATTGCAGGTGAAGTCTTACCAAACTTACCAGTAAAAATTCTTATTAATGCATAAGCTATAAACGCTAAAGCAATACCATTACTTATACTATAAGTTAATGGCATAACAATCATAGCAAGCACAGCTGGACCAGACTCAGCTATATCGTTCCAATCTATATCAGTAATATTTCTCACGAACAAAATTGCAACATAAAGTAAAGCTGCTCCATCTATTTCTTTAGGCAAACTTGTTGCTAAAGGTGCAAAAAATAAACAAGCTAAGAATAAAACACCAATAACTAAAGAAGTCATTCCAGTTCTTCCACCTGCTTTCACACCAGAGCCAGATTCTACATAACTTGTAACAGTTGTAGTACCCATCATAGCTCCTGCGACTGTTCCAACACTATCTGACAACATTGCTTTATCTATGTCTTGTACTTTACCTTTCTTATCGACTTTCCCAGCTACATTGGCAACGGAAGTTAATGTTCCAGCAGTATCAAAAAAATCGATAAATAATAAAGTGAAAACAATTGAAGCCATACCAGCAGTGAACGCAGCTTTTAGATCAAACTCAAATAAATAAGTCATCGGAGGAATTGATCCTACCACTCCATTAAATTTAGCTAAGCCAGAAACCCATGCAATAATACTGAAAAGTAAAATACCGATAATGATATTACCTCTAACTTTCATTTTCTCTAAAACGATCATGAACACGAAAGTTGCACAAGCTAGTAGAACTAAAGGATTTTTAATATCACCTAATGTAACTAATGTAACAGGGTGATCACCGACTACTCCCATTATCTCTAAACCAATAATTGCTAAAAACAATCCGATACCAGCACCAATACCAAGCTTCAAACTTTTTGGTATTGAGTTGATCAACCAAGCTCTTAATGGTGTTAATGAAATTGCCAAGAAAATTACACCAGCTACAAGGACAGCACCTAATGCAGCTTGGGGTGTATAACCTTGCCCAGCAACAACTCCGTAAGCGACAAACGCATTAATCCCCATTCCAGGCGCTAACCCCACTGGCCAAGTTTTTCCATGAAATGCCATAATAAAACAAGCTACGGCAGTTGCTAAAATTGTTGCAGTAAATACTGCCCCAAAATCAAAAAAACCTTTTTCCGTACCAGCAAATTCACCAGAAAGGATAAAAGGATTTAAGAACATAATATACGCCATTGTAAGGAAAGTTGTTACACCAGCGATAACTTCAGTTCTAAAATTTGTTTTGTGTTTTCTATACTCAAAATATTTATCTAACATCTAAAGACCTCCTTTTGACGTTGAATACTCTAAATCCATTTTAAAATCCTGATAATTTTATACTATTTAAGAATTTTACAACCTACACTCAATATTTCTGTTTATAAGTTTTAGGTGTAGAATTTATAAATGATAAAAAAACTGAAAATATATATTTGCTCATTGGCCGTTCTAACTTCCCTTACATCTTGCCAAACAGTCACAGACAAAATTGACCAAACAACAGAATTAGAAAAAAAAGAATTAAGCAAATGGTTGAATAAATCAGAAGATGATCTAAAAAGTTTTTATGGACAACCTGATAAAGTTGAATTTTTAAAAACTAGAAATAGGAATTACGTTTATTTTACTGAAAAATATAAAATTAAGTGTGAAAGAAAATTTGAGATAAATCCAAAAAATATTGTGGTTGGTTTTAGCAGTAAAAACTGTTTTTAATTACCTGCGGAGTTTATACTCCGCAAGTAAGGTAAACTTATCTAATTTCAATAAGTCTTTTTTTCTTTATTTCTGGGATGATTTTTTCACAAGAAATAGTTAGCAAGCCATCTTTAAGTTCTGCGCCATTTACTTTTACATCATCTGCAATCGTAAATGATCTAGCAAAAGATCTTTGCGAGATTCCTCGATGAATAACCTCTCCGCCTTCTTTTTCTTCCGATCTTTTAACTTCTTTTGTCTTTACTGTTAAAAGATTATCTTCATATTCAACTTCAACTTCATCCTTATTAAAACCGGCAACTGCTACTTCAATAGCATACTTATCTTTGCCTACTTTTCGAATGTTGTATGGCGGATAATTGCTTTGTACAGCAAGACTGCCATTACCCAACATTGACTCGAATTGATCAAACATATCATCGAATCCAATGCTAAAAGGTCTTAGTGAATTAAAGATCGATAGATCCTTACTTGTCATATATCCTCCTTTGTTAGCAAGGTTAAATTTTGGTCCCTTTTGGCAACCAATAGCATATATATGGTAATTGATTTTAAATTTTCAAGCTCTTTAGTTTGAAATTTTTCCAGACTTTATGATAAATGAATACTCCTCAGATAATTCTGTGATTGCATTATCTCTTCCACTCATACCGCCATGACCCGCAGCTTCCATTTTGCACTTAAGTAATTGAGTATTATTATCAGTTTTAACATCTCTAAGTTTTGCAATATACTTTACAGGTTCAGAATAAAGAACACGGTTATCGAATAAAGATGTTGTAATTAACATTGAAGGATAATCTTGTTTTTTAAGATTATTATACGGTGCGTAAGAGAGAATATATTTAAAATATTCTTTGCTTTTAATTGGATTTCCCCACAACTCCCATTCTGCCGGTGTTAAGGGTAGCTTATCATTCAACATTGTTGTCATTGTATCAACGAAAGGTACAAGAAGAAGCATTGAAAAAAATAAATCAGGCGCCATGTTGGCTACTGCACCACCAGTAAGTCCGCCAGCACTACCGCCATAAAAACAAAGTCCACCTTTATGTGTATATCGTTGTTCTATTAAATGATTAGCACAAGCGATGTAGTCTAAAAAAGTATTTTTTTTCAGTTTCTTTTTTCCTTCTTCATGCCAAACATCACCGAGATCTCCACCACCTCTTATATGTGCTATGGCAAAAGTAATTCCTCTATCAACAAGACAAAATCTTGAAGCACTAAAAGATGGGGAGATGCTATGTTTGTAGGCACCATATGCATAAAGTAGAACCTTCGAATTTCCATCCTGCTTTATATTTTTTAACCTTACTAAGCTGATAGGAATCATCCGCCCGTCATGAGACTTAGCTTTTATTCTCTCAACCACATACTTTTTAGGATCATGTCCTGAAGGAATTTCAGTTTCTTTTACTAATTTTTTTTCTTTTGAAACAATATCATATTCATAAATCTTACCAGGTGTTGCCATACTTTCCCAACTAACTCTAATTTTTGTTGTATTGGTATCTTTTTGCATCAAAGAAGCCCCTGGAACACCAATGGCTTCATTGGAAATTTTTATTTCCTCTTCCTTATTTGTTTTTATGTTTCTTACGTATAAATTAGTGATAGCATCAGATTTTTCAGCTCGTAAAATGTAATTGTCCAGAAAATCTAAACCTCCGATAACCGTCTCTTTTTTGGCAGGTATAAAAGTTTCAAGTTTATCAATTTGGTCAGTTTTACATCTCAGTATTTTGTAATCTCTAGCATCTTCATTTGTATGTACATAAAAATAATTTTGCCAAGAGTCGAGAGAATATCTAACGTCTTTTTTTCTCTTCTTAAATAAAGTCGGTTTTACATCTATAGCATCAGACGAAAAGAAATATTCTTCAGTTGTAATGTGATCGGAAGTTGAAATTATAAAAAATTTTTCATCAGATGAGAGACTTATTCCACAAGTAAAGGTCTCATCCTTTTCTTCAAATATAAGTTTATCTTCTTTTACTTGAGAACCAAGAATATGCTTAAAAATTTGTCTTGGTCTATGGAATTTATCTAACCTTGAATAAAAAAAACTTTTACTATCTAAAGACCATGTTATTCCTCCGCTGGTATTTTCGATAATATCATCCTCATTTTTTCCAGTTCTTAAATCTCGCAAATAAATGGTATAGTATTCAGAACCTTTTAAGTCTAAAGAATAGGCCATGTAATTGTCACAATGTGAAGTGCTTACCGAACCAACACCAAAATATTCAGATCCATAATTTTTCTTTTCAAGGTCACCATCAAAATAAATTTCTTCTGGCTTAGAACCATCAATTATTTGTCTAATTCTTTTTCCGTAGTTTCCTTTGGCTTCGGTCTTGGCCCAATAATAATATTTTTTATCTTTAAACTTTAAAGAAGTATCATCTAATTTAATTTTAGACTTTATTTCTTGGAATAAGTTTTTTTGTAAATCTTTAGTATCTCTAAAATAGTCCTCTGTAATTTTATTATTTGCATTAATGTAGTTTTTTACATCCGGATCAAGTTTATTTGCATCTTTTAACACCTCCAGAATATTTGGTTGATCAACCCAAGCATATTCATCAGATAAGGACAGTTCGTGATACTTTTTCTCACTCTTAATTTTTTTAAGTTTTGGTATACTCATATTTGAAAATTATATGAATTTATTTCTAATAGGAATTATCATCTTTGTCATTGTTTATTTATTTTTGAATTGGTTTGCTAAAACCAGTTCAAAAAAGATAGCTACTACGATTAAGAAAATTATAGTTTATTTGTCATTAATTCTGGCTACACTTTTAGCCATTGGTGGAAAATATATCTTTTCTCTTCCTTTCCTGTTTGTCATATTGAGTGGATTAAAAATAAAAGGTTTAACAGCATTACAAGTGTTTCAGCTATGGAGATTAATTCAATTTTTAAAAAATTCTGGTAGATTTTCCCAAGGACAATCTGGTCAAACTCAGGGATCGTCAAGCGTGACGAATGATGAAGCTTATAAATTACTCGGTTTAAAAAGAGGCTGCACAAAAGAAGATGTATTGAAAGCCGCAAACCAACTTCAAAAAAAAATTCATCCAGACATGAATAGAGATGTAAAAACTGAGAGGTTAAGTCAACTTGTTAATGAAGCAAAAGAAAAAATAATTAAAACTGACTTTAGCTAATTTAAAAGTTTAATCGCTTTATCAAAAACTTTTTCAAAAGAAATATTTTTTGCTCCTAAAGTATTGTGAGTTGTGGTCTCCTCTGTTTCACCTTCAGGCACAATTACCTCAATATTTTTTGAGTATTTGCCGTAAGCTTGAACCGGGCTGTCCATAAATATAGCTAAACATTTTATACCTAAAGCTGATGATATATGTAACCAACCAGTATCATTGCCAATATATAGGTTGCAATTTTTAATAATAGGCAATGTTTCACTTATTTTTAAGTCCTTAAATGAAATACAGTTGTTTGATAGTTCTGAGTTAAGGAATTGATCAATTAAGTTTTTATCATTATTGCCGGCTGCTAAATAAAATTTTGAAGGTATTCTCGTGTTGATATTGATACATAGTTTAACAAAGTTTTTGATATCCCATCTTTTAGTAGGGCCGCTAGCAGATATACCTAAACAAATGTGTTTGAATTCTCTAGAAAATTTTTGTTTAGCTCTAATTACTTCATCATCATTAATTATTAGTTTTGGTTGTGTAGATACAATTTCTCCTAATTCATTTTCAGTAAAAATTTTGGCAGATGTCACAACATTGTCTTTTTTTTTTAACAATGGATATTGAGAGATACTTTTTATTCCAGCTATCTTAGAAATTAATAAGTACCTTAAAGAGCTATTGAAAATAAAAACTTTTTCAAATTTTTTTAATTTAAGATCTTTACTTAATTTAAAGAACCCTGATAGACCATCATGTGTTCCAGAACTATTTTTTGTTCTATCCAATATTAAAATTTCTTTAATATATTTATCTTGAGCTAAAAGTTGATTAGCACGAGAATTTTCTTTCACTAAAATTGACACGGGTGTTTGATATTTTTTCGAAATAGCATGGATATACGGCAAATAAATTACCATATCTCCCATACCAATTTTTGGTTGAATTACTAAAACTTTCATTTTTAAATTTAATAATATAACTTAGATAGAATAATTTAGGTAAGATTATGATTAAAAAAGGAGTGTACGCAGCTGGATTAAGTGTTCTTAATGCTGATAGAACATTGAATATTGATGGAACGATTAATCATGCGAGCGAAATTATTCAAAGCGGCTTACATGGAGTTTTCTTTTTTGGTTCAACAGGCCAAAGCCAATTAATTTCAACAAATGAAAAAAAAGAACTAATAGCTAAAATTTCCAGTCATAAGTTAAGAAACAAATTTTTTTTAGGAACTGGAAATAATTCCCTAAATGAAAATATTGATCTAATTAAGTATGCAATGGAATATAACTTTAGAGAGTTTTTAATTATGCCACCAGCATATTACAAAGGGAATACAGATAAAGGAGTTTTTGATTTCTATTCCAGATTAATTAAAGCTATTCCTAAAGTAAAAATTATTCTTTATAATTTTGAAAAGTTAAGTGCTTATAAATTTACAGCAGAAATAGTGACTGATCTTGTTAAAGATTTTCCAGAAAATATAATTGGATGTAAAGACTCAAGCTATAACTTATTTGAAAATTTGAAATTACCAAATTTTTTAATGTTTCCAGGTTCTGAAGCAAAACTTTTAAAAGGTCTTGAGCTTGGTTGTTCAGGATGTATATCAGCTGTAACTAATGTTACTCATTCATTAGCTAGAAAAGTTTTTGATGACTTTGAAAATAAAGTTCCACAATCTAAAAATGAAAAATTAGTTAATGTAAGAGAAACATTTGATAAATTTAATTTGATATCCGCTCTCCATAGTTATTTATCGATTAAAGATGAAAAGTTTGAAAACATTTTACCGCCATTAGTTTTATTATCTCAAGCGAAAAGGAAAGAACTCATTGATAAATTAAATAAATTAGAATTTGTGACAGAAAAAAACTTGGCAGCATAAGTTATGATATTAGCAAGGATATTTACAAAAATTTATAAAGAGGGTGGAATTATTTTAGTAGATGCAAAAGGACAAAAATATATTTGTGGTAACCCCCGAAAAGAAAAACCAATTATTGTAAAACTGCTTAAAGATAATCTTAGCTGGAAGTTATTATTAGATCCTGAACTTGAGTTTCCAGAAGCATACATGAGAAATGAAATTGAAATAGAGAATGCTTCAATGAAAGATTTCTTAATGGATCTTATAAAAAATTTAGGTAGAGGTGAAATCTCAACGGCAAGTTTAATTGCTAAGAAAATGTTTCAGCTATGGAGAACATTAACGAATTTTAATTTACCAGTAAAATCGAGAAAAAATGTTGAACATCATTATGATATTGGAGGAGCTAGAGGTGAAAAACTGTATGACATTTTCTTAGACAAAAATCATAGACTATATTCGTGTGCGTATTGGAAAAATGATACTAAATCTTTAGAGGAAGCTCAGCAAAACAAAATAAATCATATTGTAAAAAAATTAGTCATTAAAGAAGGTCAGAAAATTTTAGAAGTTGGTTGTGGTTGGGGCGGCATGGCTTTTGAAATAGCAAAACAAAAAAAATGTGAGGTAACTGGAATTTCTTTAAGTAAGAATCAAATTGATTATTGTAAACGTAAAGCTAAGGAATTAAATTTAGACAACCAGGTCAAATTTGAGCTTGCTGACTACAGAGAAGTAAAAGGAAAGTATGACAGGATTTTTTCTGTAGGCATGTTCGAACATGTTGGAAGGAAATTTTATCATACTTTTTTTAAATCAATGAATGAGCTGCTCAAAGACGACGGTATATTTTTATTACACACAATAGGTGTTGTAGATAAACCCACAGCACCGAACAAGTTTATAAATAAGTACATATTTCCAGGCGGAGTTTGTCCTTCATTTAGTCAAATAATTAATCCAATTGAAAAGACTGGTTTGATTGTAGCTGATACAGAAACATTAATTAGGCATTATGACAAAACTTTAGAAAGTTGGTTAGAGCGATTTTTAGAAAAAAAAAAGGAAGTAAAAGATTTATTTGATGAAAGATTTGTAAAAATGTGGGAATTTTATATGGCTAGTTGTGCAGCAGCATTTAGATATAGAGATCTAGTTGTTTTTCAATTACAAATTGTTAAGAACTTTAAATCAGCACACCGAACAAGAGACTATATATATTCATAAAAAGTGCTATTTAATAAATAGCCAGTATGAAAAAGAAGAAAAAAAAACCTTTTAAGGTTAAGAAAAAAAAGCAAACAAAATCCTTAATTCGAAGATCTAAAAATAAAGTAAAACGAATAAAAAATAAGAAATTTCGAAAAAGAGTAAAATCGAAAAGATCAAAAAAGAAAAAAAAAAGAAGCAAAGCTAAAGTAAAATTAAAGAAAAATATTAAATTTAGAAAACCAAAAAATCCTCAAAAAACAAGAGCTATAGTTTCAGGCTTATTAAGATTAAATGATAGGGTTAAATCTATATTTAGATTTAATATAAATCTAGATCAAACTTTGCAGGCATTCTTTACAGGTATTTCTAATAAGGTTTCAGGAATCAGAAAAATTATTCTAGAGGAGCGAGAAAAACAAAAGAAAATAAAATTAAAGCTTATGGCACAAGAAAAAAAGGATGCTCAAAAAAGATTACTTGAGCAAGAAAAATCAGCTTTAGAGGCAAAAAGAAATGAGCTTAAAGAAGAACAAAAACTTGAAAAAGAAAGAAAACTAGATTTACAAAGATTTATAAAATTAGAACAGGCTGAATTAAGAAAAGAGAGAGCTGAGAAACAAAGGCAATTTTTGGAACAAATTAAATTAGAGAAAAAAATTGATCTTTTTAGAAAAAGAGAAGAATTAGAAATAAAAAATCTTGAAAAATATGTTTTAAGTCAACAAAGAGAGTCATACGAAGAAGTTCAAAGACGTATTGACAATATAAAAGAAAAATACAAGTTAATAAGAGAGCAAAAAATTAATGAAGCAATAAGAGAAAGAGTTGCGAAATTAGGTATTAAAGTAGAAGAAACTGATGATAAAGCAACATTATTAGAAAAAGAGAGAGTTTATAATGAAGAAAGAGAAAAGATTGAATACGCCCTTGAAAGTTTTTACCGATCAGCTCACAGTTTGTGTTTTCAGTTAAATAAGAAATATATTCCAAAATATTTAAGTATTATCAGATGCATTGATAAAAGATTTGAAACAGGAGAAATTTATATAAAATGGGATGACGCGATCGAAGCAGATTGGTTAATTTTAATTTATATAAAAAATAATTCACCAGATGAGGGAATAATAATTGAAGACAAAACTGATTCCGAAAATCACACAACACATGAATTTCAGCCTAATGAAATCTTTAAAGCGTCTGATGTAATGGTTGATGCATTGACAAAATTATTAGATAGCGAAAGAAATAAAAGAAAAGTTAGTTAATAAGATCTTCTAATTTTTTAATTTCACCAATTTTAAAAATGATTGTCTCTTCTTTTTTGTAGCCAAACTTTTCAGCATTTTTTTTAAACCTTATAGGAGGTTCCCAAATAGGTTCCAAACTTAATATTGCTGTACCCCAATGCATCCCTATAACTTTTTTTACCTTTAAGTCTTTCATTAAAGATAAAAGCTCTTCAGGGTTTGCGTGAGCTGTGGATTTATCTTTGACCGGAACAATTGGATAAAAATTATAAGCACCCAAATTACCAAAACCCAAATCGATAGGACCAAATTTTTTTCCTAGTTCTTTATAAAATGGTGCTGGTCCAGTATCACAAGCAAAAAAGATTTTTTTATCTTTGTATTCAATTAAAAAACTACCCCAAAGTGTTCTATTAGTATTTCCATCTCCCCAAATCCACCGCTTAGACCAGTGTTGGCTTGGAAGCATTGTTACTGTGATCTCATCATTAATTTTTATTTTATCGAACCAATCCATTTCTCTAACAGTATCTTTTTTATATCCATTTTTTGTAAAATATTTCCCAAGCTTTAGAGGCACAAGAACTCTGGCATTTTTATAAGGAAAGTTTTTTATCGTTCGAATACTCATGTGATCATAATGATTGTGTGTCAGCAAAAATAGATCTATTTGAGGAAGTTCTTTAAGAGTCAAAGGTGACTCTATGTATTTCTTGGGACCAAACATCATAGGTCCATAATTTTTTTCAAATACTGGATCAGTAATAATTGTAGTGTCTCCAAGTTTAATTATAAAGCTAGCATGATCAAGCCACATCACAAAAGAATCAGATTTATATTTGTCAAGATTTTTTAAAACTATTTCCTTGTCAATTACATGCTCGGGTGGATAATCAATCTTAAGTTTTTTCTTCTCTTCTCTAAAAACTTTCCAATTCCATTTAAAATTAGGATCCCTTTTTGGACCACCCTCAAGGTTTCTAAAAGCAAATAACTTACCGTCTTTATAAATATGGTGATAAGGTTTTTGGTCCATTGCTAATAGTTCTAAATTAAAAAAAAGAATAATTAGTAGAAACGATGATAATTTTTTCATTATTTCTATTAATATTTTTCTATAGTTTTGTTATTAATTTTATTCTCATATTCCTTTATTCTATACCACTCGTTTTTGTTATTTTTTTCTTTTTTTTCAGCTTTGTAGGAGACAATTAAAGGAAGAATAATTAGAGCTAAAACGATCACGATACAAGCAATAATAAGGGGTAAATTCATACCCCTTATTATCATAAATTATTTACATTTAAATAACTATTTAGCTGTCTAGACAATTTGACTTATTAATTCTTTTGTCAAAATCTTTCTGGGCTTCTTTGCTCACTACCCAAACATAAGAAGACTCTTGTAATTGACTAGCATCAGCAATTGTGCAACGCTTGCCGATTTTAACTTTGGCCATGTTACCACCTGCACAGTTTGTTAGCAAAAGCAATAAAGATATAATAGATAATGTTTTCATAGCTTAAAGTTAATTAAAAATTCTGTACTTTGCTTGGCATAAATTAGTCAAAAAAAAGAAAAATTTATCTCTGTTGAAATAAAACTCTTTAAAGCTTATTGTTAATTATATGGCAGACCATATTTATAAAACAAAGGTTTACTATGAAGACACTGATGCCGGGGGTATTGTTTATTACGCCAGGTATTTAAATTTTATTGAAAGAGCACGAACAGAAATGATTTATGATCATTTAAAACTTAACCACAAAAAGTTAAGAGACCAATTTAATGCTATCTTTGTTGTGAGAGAGTGCAATATTAAATACTTCAAATCTGCTAATTTTGAAGACAATTTAGAGGTTAAAACTAAGGTTATGAATAAATCACCAGTAAGACTTAACTTGTTACAAGAAGTCTCTAGAGATAATGAAATATTAGTAACAGCAAAGGTTGAATTAGCAGTTATAGACAGCGATGGGTCTGTAAGTAAACTCCCGAAAAATTTATTAGAAAAAATATAAAATTGACCAATAACAGACAAATCTTTGCCTAAATTTATAGCTAAATCAAATCAAGTTTGCAATTTTAGCATTACTCAAACCACTTGAAACAAACTATAAAATCAATATGAAATATAAAGCACTTAAAAAAAGTAAAAACAAATCAGCTTCTAGAAAATTAAGAAGAGTTTCTTTATTCGAGCTTCAAAACTCGCCAAAAGCTTTACTTTTTAGAGCAAGAGCTTAACATCTTTCCTCCAAAACTAATTAATGGCCTAATGAATATTAGGCCATTGTTTTTAGAGCCATAATTGTTAAATTAATCTGTGAAAACTAAGAAACTAAATAATAAAGTAGCCATCATTATGGGTTCTCAAAGCGATTATTCCGTAATGAAAGACTGTGAAAAAATCCTCAAATTACTAAAGGTAAAATACCAAACTTTTATTGTAAGTGCCCACCGAACTCCAAAACGAATGTTTCAGTTTGCAGAAACGGCAGAAAAAAATGGTTTTGGAGTAATTGTAGCAGGAGCAGGCGGAGCCGCTCATTTAGCAGGAATGGTTGCTTCTTTAACCACTTTACCGGTTTTAGGTGTTCCCATGGAGACTAAAAAATTAAAAGGCCTTGATAGTTTGCTATCAATGTCAATGATGCCAAAGGGTGTTCCAGTAGGGTGTCTTGCAATCGATGGTGCTCTCAATGCAGGTATTCTCGCTGCTTCAATAATTGGTAACTTTGATAAAAAAGTAAAATCAAATTTAGGAAGATGGAGAAGAATTCAAACTCAATCTATTAAAAAAAAACCTAAATAATAAATGTCTGACATCACTTTAGGAATTATAGGTTCAGGACAATTAGGTTCACTGCTTTGTCAAGCAGCTAAAAAGCTTAATGTAAAAACAGTAGTCATATCTGATGATGAACAAGGACCTGCACAAAATTATTCGAATGAATTTATTTATTCAAAATATGATAATGAAAGTAATATAAAAGAATTTATTGATAAAGTTGATATCGTAACTTTTGAATTTGAAAACATACCAATCGATATCTTAAAAAAGATAGAATTAGAGAAAAAGGTTTTACCTAAACCTGAAATAAATAAAGTAATTCAAAATAGAAAGTTAGAAAAAACTTTTGTAAATGATTTAGGTATTAAGACTACGGATTGGGCATTTATTAAACAAGCTAGAGATGTCGAAAAGAATAAAAACTTATTACCTGGAATTTTAAAATCAAACACTCTTGGTTACGACGGGCATGGACAATTTGTTTTAAACTCCCTTGATGAATTAAAAAAAGATTGGTGCTTTACTACTGATTATATTTTAGAAAAGAAGGTTAATTTAAAGAAAGAGATATCAGTTGTAATCACAAGATATTTAAATGGTGAGACTTATATTTATGAACCCATAGAAAATATTCATAAAGACCAAATCTTAGATCACTCAAAAATACCTGCAGATATTAATAAAGAAATTTTTGTTAAAGCACAGAGAAATGCAAAACTTATTTCAGAAAAATTAGATTATGTTGGTACGATGTGCGTTGAGTATTTTATTGACCAAGACAATAATTTATTGGTTAATGAAATTGCCCCTAGAGTTCATAATTCAGGTCACTTAACAATAAACGCTTTTAACATAAGTCAATTTGAAAATCATGTAAGAGCAGTATGTGATTTAGGTTTAGAGAAAGTAGAAAAAATTTCTAATGCTGAGATGTTCAATGTTTTAGGAAAAGATATCGAAACCTTTAGATCAAAAAAATTTAATAAAGATGAATTTTTTTATGACTATGGAAAAAAAACAATTAAAGATAAAAGAAAAATGGGACACCTTACAGTTTTAAAAAAATAATTATTTAATCGTTATTCTATGCATAACTCTTCTGCAGTTTTTGATTTCACTAGCCATATGCAGTATGCTCAAATTATCCCAAAGACATATATCACCTTTAGTCCACTCATAGGAAAATATGAACTCTTCCTTGTTTACGTGATCCACTAAATAATTCTTTAAATATTCAGCCTCGTCTTCTTTTACATTTTTAATTTTTATTAGATGTCCTGGAGATACATATAAGGTTTTTTTTCCATCAACGGTAATAACTATTGGATGTTCAGCTTCCATACTTTCTGAAGATTTGATGCCCATTTCTTTTTCTCGTTCGAGTCTTGTTACTGCTATAGGACCTGCCGATGAAAAAATTCCAGTAGCATCTTTAATTTTTTGTTTGATATCATCTGGTAATTTATTGTAAGCATTAAAGCCAGATGAGAATATAGTATTACCTTGGCCAACTGGTATTTCTTTACCCATTAACATTGTATATCTTGGTCTATCATTAGATAAATAACTCGTATCTTGGTGAAGCCAGCTAGAACCAAAGCTTAAATTTTTATCATCAGGTTTTCTCTCGATTACATTAATAAATGGAAATTTTTCATCAAGGCCCTTAAGTCTTGGATATATTACAGGTTGACCTATAGTTTTTGCAAAATTTTGATAAGTTTCAGGATCAAGATTTTGTTCTTTAATAAATATCACACCGAATTGGTTTAAAATCTTTTTGATTTCAATTGCTTGATCTTGATCTAGAGATTTTAAATTAATGCCGTTAATATAAGCTCCAACATTATTTTTTCCTGGTGAGATAGATAAATTCATTTAATTTAAGGGTTTAATTAAAGCAGTGTCGTTATTTACTGGGTTATTAATATCTTTTGATATCTCATGAAACTTAAGCTCTGGTGGTTTAATCGAGTTTAAAATTTCCATGGCATCTTTTTTAACATTTAAATAGTTGTTTATTTGACTTTGATTAATAATTAAAGGCTCTCTATGATGAATTGTACTAATTTTTTCAGTTGCTTCTCTTGTAATTAGACAAAATTGACCATTCTGGTATATAGCTGCAAAGAACATCAACTCATCGTTTTCTTTAGTAAAATAAAAAGGAGTTTTAATTTTATCTTCTCTTTTCCACTCGTAATAACCATCTGCAGGCACGATACATCTTGAAGTTTGGATAAGATTTTTAAATGTAACTTTTTCCATTAACGTTTCTTTCCTAGCATTTATAAGAGGAGAAAATTTATCAAGTTTTTTTGACCAATTAGGGACTAACCCCCATTCACATAACTCAAGAGCCTTTCCATTCGTGTAGGATTTTATGATTGGGAGTTTTTGAGTAGGATGAGCATTATAATTGTCGCTGTCTTCAACTTTAATGTTCGTTTTAACAATATCGACTGTTTTAGTAACAGGCTTTCTTATAGTAAATCTCCCACACATTATTTTTTTTTCTTTTCTCTTTTTATTCTTCTTTTTTCTTTCAAAGTCAATTTAGCTTTTTTCATTACACTTGAGTCTTTAAAACTTTTTCCACTATATCTTTTCGACATCAGGCCTCAACGATCTCATATTCTTGTTCTCCTAGATGATCAACTTTAAGATGAAGTTTATCACCCACTTGTAGGAATTTTTGTGGTTTTTGCTCCATACCTGTTCCAGCAGGAGTACCCGTAGATATAATAGTACCAGGTTTTAAAGTTAAATATTTACTAATATGTGAAATTAGATATCTCACCTTAAATATCATATTTTTAGTATTTCCGTTTTGCCTCATTTCGCCATTAACACTTAAAGATAAATTAATATTGTTGACATCTTTTATATGTTCTTTTGTTATCAAAAATCCACCAGCGGGAGCACACCAGGATTTTCCCAATGTCCAATGTCCATTACCTATTACTTTTTGAACATGACGATCAGAAATATCATTCAATATAAAATAGCCAAAAACACAATCTAAAGCTTCATCTTCTGACACATTTGATGCTTCTTTTCCTATCACAACAGCAAGCTCAACCTCGTAATCTAATTTTTCTTGTGTTTTAATTTTTTTAATTGGATCATAGGGTCCCTGAAGACAATCAGGGCTTTTGTTAAATACTATTGGATAATCTGGAAGTTTAGATCCTGTTTGCTCAGCATGGAGTGAATAATTTAAGCCGATGCAAAGAATATTACTTGGTCTATTAATACAAGATCCAATTCGAGTATTTTTTTTAATTTCCGGTAATTCTTCCAAGTTAATTTGTTGTAATTTTTTCAAATTATCAAAATTTATGGTTTCAGGATTTAAGTCTCTAATGTGAGAAGATAGATCTCTCATGATATTATCATCATCCATGGCTGCAACTTTTTCTCGCCCAATGTCTCCAACTCTTAATAATCTCATGTAATAATTTTAGATAAGAATTATCTATTTTACAAATCTTTTAATTCTTTCCTCAGTAGTCGTATCAGGACCAGAGTATGGAGTTTCGTAAGAATTAGTCCTAGTTAAAACATCAATACCTTTTGTGAAGATAAAAATAAAAAAAACTATAAAAAAAACTGCAAAAATTTTTGCTGGATTATAATTTCCTGATTGAAAGACACTAACAGGTTGTTCTTGTTTTTTATGAAAAAATTTGAAAGTTAGATATACGGCAATAATTAAACCTATGTGAGCCATAACTACTCCAGCCCAGCCAAAAATAAATGAAGTTACACTAAATACATACAAACTAAAAACAGTTGACCAAACAAATGATAATACTATTAAAATTTGTAGCCTTACAGATTTCGGTAAGCTTCTTAAATCATTTTTACTGTCATCGAACATAATGTTCGCAGCTTCTGACATCCAATTTTTAAAACTTTCCATGACTAATTTATATACTTTTTAAATGAAAATTTGAATTATTATAATTCATGCACTAATTTTCTTACATTTTGCATGTGTATATTAAATTTTTTTTCTGCCATGCCAGGTAGAACTTCATAAAATCTTATATAAGTTGTTTTCATACCACCAAGTTTTAAAACTCCTGCTTTAATTCTTCTAAAAGGTATATTTTGAAACCAAGTTTGAATTGAGAACCAATTTCCCCCATAACTCATAGACATAATAGCTTTTCTACCTTTCATCGCACCTGCAACAGGATACCCCCAATTACCAACAAGTCTTTTAAATGAAAAAAACCATTTAGGAGCTAAAGTTAAATCAATCCAATTTTCTAAAATTGCTGTAGCTCTAAGGTTGTAGCAAGGTGATATCATAAATAGTACGTCACTTGACTCTAATCTTTTTCTATAATCTAAAATTTGTTTATTCGGTCCAGAACCGTCAAAAAAGGGAATAGGCTTTTCTTCATGTAAGTTAATTAAATCAATTTGATGACCTAATTTCTTAGCCTCATCAATAAAAGTATCTCTTACAGATGCATTAAAAGATTTTTTAATATTGTGGTGACCATATACAACGAAAATTCTCTTAGACATCTTTAATTTTCTAAATCATTTTTTTCATTTTTTCTTATTAAAAACCCTGAACCTATCCCCACTGCTATAGCTGAAATAACCCATGAATATTCTTGTTCACTGAAAAGTACTAAAAGACCAAAACCTATAATGATTATTCCTAAAAGCTTATTATCCATTGATAAATCAAAAATTATAATAAAGATAAATTAACCATATGTCATGAAAAAAATAAGCATTTTAGTTTGAGGACTTTTAAATCTTTGCTTTAGCCTTTAATATCTTCCTAATGGAAAGACAAAATTTTTATGATTTAAACTTCGATCAGCTTAAATCTTTTTTAATTGAAAAAGGGGAGGTTGAGCCAAAAAAAGCAAAGATGAGATCTCAACAATTGTTTAATGCAGTTTATAAAAAAAATATTAAAAGCTTTGATGAACTTACTACATTTGGAACTGAACTTAGAAGTAAGATCAAAGATCTAATTAGTCTGGAAAAACCAAAAATTATAGATGTTCAAAAATCTAAGGATGGTACTATAAAATTTCTTTTAGAGCTTAAAGATAAACGTAATGTAGAGACAGTCCTCATTCCGGATAAATCGAAAAGCAGATATACAATTTGTTTATCTGTATCAGTGGGTTGTTATCTCTCTTGCGAATTTTGTGCAACAGCTCAAATTTCAAAAAAATTAGTAAGAAATTTATCGCCGGGAGAAATAATCTCACAAATAATTTTAAGTAAAGATTATATTAATGATTGGTCGACACAGAAAAAAATAACCAATCAAGTATTAATGGGCGAAGGTTCACCCTTTTTAAATCTAGATAATGTTAAAATAGCAATTGATAACTCAAAAAATAAAGATGGCTTAGAATACGGAAGAACTAGGATCACAGTCAGCACTGTTGGAGTTGGAATAAAAAAAGATAATTTAGATGCAATAGAGTGGGCTGCAAATGAGTTAGATGTTTATCTTGCATGGAGTTTACATAGCTCAATACCAAAACATAGATCAGAATTAATGCCAATAAATGACAAATATTCTATTAATTCATTATTACCACAGCTAAAAAGATATTATGAAAAAACAAAATTACCTATTTTTATTGAATGGATATGTTTAGATGAAAATCTAACAAATGATCATGCAAAAGAATTAATAAAGATTATGAAAAAAGTTCCTTCAAAATTAAATTTGATCGAATTTAATCCTCTATCCAACAAAAATTTCAAACCAGCAACTCAAGAAAATATAGATAAGTTTTCTAAAAAAATTCAAGAAGCAGGTTTTCTTTCTCTATTTAGAAGAAGTAGGGGTAGAGACATAAATGCATCTTGTGGATCCTTAGCAAATAAGAAAGCTATAGGAAATGGATAATTTACATATTTTTCTAGGTGCAACTGTTGCTGACGCAGCCACCAGACCTTTGCATTGGGTCTATGATCCAAAAAGATTAAATCAATACATTAAAGGGAAAAAAGAAATCGCCTTTTTAAAAAAAAGCAGAAGTCCATTTTATTCGATCAAAACAGGTGAAGTTTCCGGCTACAATGATGTTGGACAAGTAATGTTTAGAACATTAATTTCAACAAAAAAAAAATCAGATGTTTTAAAAAATTTTAAGAAAAATGTTGTTAAAAACTTTGGACCAGGTTCAGCTTATTGGAAGAATTTAAAACTCAGAAAAAAATACAAAAAGATTAAATGGAAAGGGCCCATGGATGGTCCATGGATCCACCAAAACATATTAGAAACTATTCAAAACATTAAAACTAAGAAGAGCACAACTGGAGGCAAAAAGGTAAACGAGTCTGATGGGTATTGCGCCGCTTTACCTTATTTTCTATATAATAATTCAGAGCCAGACTTAAAAAGGATTATAAAAAGTGTAGCTAATTCTAAAGTAAATGAAACTTATGCGTTAGCAAAATTAGAGATAATAGATCTAGCAATGAAAGGTGAGAAAAGTCCTGTAAATGCTTTTGCTAGAAAGTATGGGAGAAAACGTTATTTCAAAGACGTTGTTGCTAATATTAAAAAGGTTTTAAGATTAAAAAAACATAATCATACTCAAGTTGTTAAGAAATTTGGAAAAGCGTGTAGCTATCCCGGCACATTCATGGGTTCTATTCATGCTATGATTACCTCTAATAATTATAAATCTGCAATTATTAAAACCATTAAGGCTGGGGGTTGCAATTGTTCTAGAGCTAATTTTGTAGGAGCTTATTTTACTGCTTATAAAGGTATTAAAAGTATTCCCTCACCTTGGATTAAAAAAACTTTTCCTGCAAAAAATATTATAAAATATATTTAATTTCTCTAAATCATGTATAATGTATCATGGATTCGATAGTAGCATTATTGATAATATGTTTGTTATTAGCTAACCTTATTGCAGTAATATTTTTAATTAAACGTAAACAACCAGATCAAATTGATAACAGTCAGATTTTAAAAGATGAAGTAAGTTCTTTAAGAAATTCTTTTAGTCAGTCATTTGGCTCTATGAGTAAAGAAATTGCAAAAGACATGACAGGAGCACTTACAAAAGTAGATGAAAAGGTTGGAGTATTTAATCGTCAAGTAAGTGAACTTAACAAAAGCCAGGATAATTTTAGTAAAATTTTAAGTGGTGTAAAAACTTACGGTACATTAGCTGAATTTGGGTTAGGAGCTCTTTTAAAAGATTTGCTTCCAGCATCACAATTTATAGCAAATGTGAAAATGAAGGAAGACACATCTGAAACAGTTGAGTTTGCTATAAAACTACAAGATGTCCTACTTCCTATTGACAGCCATTGGCCTGTTGAAAAATATAAGGCCATTGATGATGCCTATAATGCTAATGATAAAGATGCTCAATCTGAAGCGAGAAAAGATTTAGCAGCTGCTTTTAGATTAAAAGCAAAAGCTGTTAACACGAAATATATAGCTCCACCGAAAAGTACAGATTTTGCAATTGTCTATGTTCCAACAGAAGGACTTTTTGCAGAACTTTCAAGTTACAGAGATCCAAAAACAAAAGAATTATTACTTCAAGAATTAAGAACAAAATACAAAGTTACAATTTCAGGTCCAAATACTTTATCCGCACTGTTACAATCTTATCATTTAGGATTTCAAACATTAAAAGTACAGCAACATGCTACGCAAATTTATAGCGATTTAAGAAATATAAGTTCAAGATTTGACAAACATTTTGATGGGATAAAAGATTTAAGGAAAAAACTTGAGCAAGCTATGACTGCTACCGATGGCTTTGGAAGAGACGCAAGATCAATAATGAATACACTGTCTAATATTAAAGACCCTCAACAGGTAAAAGAAACATTAGAGGAAAATTCAGAAAAGATAAAAGTTCTTAAGTAGATTTAATATGTCCAATTTTGTCTTTTATGATTTCGAAACCAGTTCCTCCAATAAATATTGGGGGCAGATAATTCAAATAGGCGCTGTCTTAACCAATGATAATCTCGATGAACTAGACAGATTTGATGTAAGATGCAGATTAAGCCCAGGAATTATTCCTGAAGCTATGGCACTGATTGTAAATAAATCGTCCCCTCAGATGTTAAAGAATTCAAATTTATCTCATTATGAGATGATAAGACAATTTGTTGAAACTTTAAAAAGATGGGGAAAGGCTACTTACATAGGTTTCAACTCAATAGAATTCGACGAAGAGTTTCTAAGGTGTACTTTATTTCAAACTTTAGAATATCCTTACATCACAAGCACGAATGGAAACACTAGAGGAGATATTCTGAGTTTAGCTAGAGCTGCTAATTTGTACTACCCAAATACTTTAAAAAACTCTGTTAACGAAAAAGGTAATGATGTTTATAAATTAGATCAAATGGCTCCTCTCAATGGTATTAAACACGTCGCTCATCAAGCTATCGGAGACGTTGCTGCCACCATTGGAATAGCTAAAATCATTTCAAAAAAAGCTCCCAATGTTTGGAAAGCAAGCATGTTGACTATGGATAAAACTCAATCATTGGAAATAATTAAAAAAGAACTTTTCTTTTGTACAAATGAATACTTCTATGGACGTAGCAGACCTTACGTTCAAACTTTTGTGTGCCAGCACCCCCAATATCAGTGGCCGTTATGTTTTGATTTAAGGCACGATCCAACACCTTACTTAAGCATGCCATTAAAGGAATTGGAGGCTGCAATGAAAAAACAACCAAAGTTTATGAGAACTGTAAGACATAATAAACATCCAGTTATAATGAATCCATCTTATGGAGATAAATTTGAGGAATACAAAGTTATAGGGACAGCAAAATTAAAAGCTAGGGCAGAGCTTATTAGAAAAGATAAAGAATTTGCAGAAAAAATTCAATCTATAAAATATTCAGAGTTAGAGGAAAAAGAGCAAAATAAATCGCAGGAGGATTTATATAACGAGGAAAGCATTTACGCTAAATTTACAACAGCAGAAGACAATAAAGTAATGCCTGAATTCCATTCTGCTGAGTGGGATAAAAAATTAGGTGTAATTTCTAAATTTAAAGATGAACGCCTACAATATTTTGGAAAAAAACTTCTCTATATGGAAAAACCTGAAGTTTTAAGTAAAGAGGATTATAATTTGATTCATAAAGATACAGCTAAGAAACTTTTAAGTACGAATAATGAAAAATGGAACACAATACCTAGAACTTATTCAGAGATTGACACTTTACGAGCAAAATTTGAAAAACAAGAAGATATGGATAAATTAAAAATTTTAGATGATATTAACGCATACGTTGAAGATTTAGAAAAACATTACTTATCTGCGTAGTTGACAAAAAATTTAAAATATTTATTTAAGGTGTATGGCATTTAAAGATTCTACAGACGAAAAATTTCAAGAACAAATAAATGGTAGCAAGCTAAATTTAATTCAGTTTAGTGCATCATGGTGTGGACCATGCCAGCAACTAAAACCGATTATAGAAAAGATCTCAAACGAAATGGCTGATAAAATTGACTGTTACTATCATGATATTGAAAGCCAACCCAATGAACCTACAAAGTATTCCGTAAGAGGTGTGCCTACCGTGCTTTTATTTAAGGGTGGAAAACTTGTGGGTACTAAAGTCGGTGCTACTAGTGAAAAAGATATGTTAGAGTTTATTCAACCTCACGTCTAATTTTTATTTAGAATATTTCCCACATTATATAAAGATCCTATACAAATAATTAACTTTTTATCTCTCGAGGTAATTTTCCTAATTGCTTCATTAAAATTATTAGCTTTTTCTACATTAAATCCATTTTTTTTAGCTATAACTTTTAGATCGGTGGCAGACATACTATTATTTTCTTTTTCAATTGGCATAGCTATTATCTTTTTAAAAACCCCTTTAAATTGTTTAATGAATAAATCAGGTTCTTTATTTTTCATCATAGCCCAAACAGCGTATTTAGGTAATTTAATATTTCTTAAGTAATTTGTTAAATTTTTAGCATCTGTCTCAGCATGGGCCCCATCAAGCATAATCTGTTCATTTTTATTAAGTTTATCTTTTATCTTACCCTTTTTTAAGTACTGAAATCTCCCTTCGAATGAAATACTGGGAATAGTTCTTTCAATAATTTTTTTGTTAATTTTCAGATCAAGAGCTATCTTGATTGCATGACATAGGTTTTCTAATAATCCTTTTGAATGAATATTTTTTGTTTTTAATTTAATTTTATTTTTTTTATCTTGATAAAAATAACACTTATTTTTTTTAATTAATTTCCAGGTATTTGGATAATTTATTTTACTTTTATTATTTTTGAGATTTCTTTTAATTTTGTTTAATACGTTCGATTGTTGTTTACCAACAAAGATTTGCGTAAAATTACTTAAAAAACCTACTTTCTGATAAACAACTTCATCTAAAGTTTTTTTTTTAAGAAAATTTAAATGTTGCTTATTAATATTGACGATTACTTGAGCTAAGGGAAAATCAAATACATTTGTCGAATCTTTGGCAAATAATGCACCTGCTTCTATAAAGTTATAATCAGTATTTTGTTTTGAAGCATTAATTATATAAACTACTGTAAGAACTTCAAAAATGGTAAGAGGTATATTTAATTTCTCAATTAACGTAATTGTTTGCTTAATTTCTTGATGAGTTAAATATTTATCACCCATCCAAAATCGTTCTTTAATATCTTTGAGGGAGGGAGAGATATATGCAGTTGTTGTCTGTTTGTTAGCTTCAATAAAACATTGAACAGATCGTAATGTAGTATATTTGCCGCTTGAACCTAAAAAATTTACAACATTCTTAAGTTTTCTTTCCGGGTGATCTAATTTTTTAAGAACTAATTTTATTCTTTTTAAATCAAAATTAATAGTTTTGTTAAAAAGTTTGTGATTAGCTAGCTGCTTGTAGAGACTTATTGACTGTGACATTCGAGTCCTGTTTAGCTTGAGACTCTGCTTTTTTCAATAGAACATTTAGCAATGTTCCGATAGTTGAATTTAAGTATTGTCTTTCAACAACTAAATCTATACCCCCATGATCTTTGACATATTCAGCAGTCTGAAATTGCTCAGGTAAAGTTTCTCGAACAGTATCTTGAATTACTCTTCTTCCCGCAAATCCAATCGTAGCTTTTGGTTCAGCAATCAATATATCACCTAACATTGCCCATGATGCTGTAACACCACCGGTTGTTGGATCCGTTAAAACTACTACGAAAGGAATATTTTTTCTTTTCAATTCGTTAACAGCTAAAGCGGTTCTAGACATCTGCATCAATGCAATTGACGACTCCATCATTCTTTGGCCTCCAGAACAGCTAAAAAAAACATAAGGCATTTTATTTTCGATTGCATGTTGAGCACCAGCTATAAATGCTTCACCTGATGCTGCTCCAAAGGATCCACCAATAAATCTAAAATCTTGTGCTCCAACTACCATGTTAATATTTTGAACTTTTCCTTTTGCAACTAATATTGCATCGTTTTGCCCGGTAAGTTTACGAGCTGCTTTTAATCGATCAGTATACTTTTTTTTATCCTCAAAATTTAAAGGATCGTCTTTCGGCAAAGGAGTTTCTATTAATTCAAAATCTTTGTTATCAAAAAAGGTTTCAAATCTTTCTCGACAAGTTAATTTATGATGTGCTCCACATTTAGGACAGACCTTTTGATTAGCCTCCATATCCTCTTTATATATTAAGTTTTTACATCCACATGTTGTCCAAAGATTTTCATCTGTTTTTGAAGATTTTTTTTCAAAAAGTGATTTTATTTTCGGTTTAATAAATTTAGAGATCCAATTCATATAATTTTATTTTTTAAATTGTACACAACTTTATCTAATTTTGTGACAGGATTTTGTCCCATTTTGAGTGAATTAGTTATGGTTTTACACAACATACTTCCGATTACTAGCCCATTAGCCGATTTTAAGGAGGATATGGTCTTATCAGTAATGCCAAACCCTATAACTAGATTCTTTTTTGGGTTGATTCTTTTTATAGAATTGTAGTTTTGAAGAATTCTTTTAGATGAAACTTTTAGCCTTCCTCCAGTAGTTGAGAGCATCGAAATATAATAAATCATATCATGTGAGTCTTGAATAATTTTTTTCATCCTTTCCTTAGATGTGGTAGGAGATAGAAGCTGTATAAAATTTATTGACATTCTTTTACACTTTTTTGCAAAGTTTTTATTTTCAGGATATGGGAGATCAACTATTATTAAGCCGTCTACACCTGAAGATTTACAACTTTTTAAAAAATTATTTTCACCATTTTGATAAATTAAGTTGAAATAGCCCATTAGAATAATTGGTTTATTTGGATTGATTTTTTTAAATTTTCTTACTATTTGAAAAACATCTTTCAATTTAATTCCATTTTTAAGAGCTCTATGTGAACTTCCTTGTATCTGTCCACCGTCAGCAATAGGTGTGTTATGTGGAAATCCTAGCTCAAGAATATCTGCATGCTTTGATATTTTATTTAAAATTTTTAAAGAATTATCTTTAGTGTTATCGCCTGCAACTGTGTAAGTGATTAAAGCTGGTCTTCTTTCTTTTTTACAATTATCAAAAGCTAAGACAATTTTTGACTTCATCTTATATACGATCCTAACCTTTGTTTAATAATATCCTTATCTTTAAGGCTGTCTCCGCAGGAGTTTACAATAATAACTTCAGATGATTTTAATTTGGGTGCTAATCTTATTGCTTCCGCAAAAGCATGAGAAGGCTCAAGTGATGGAGAAATATTTTCAAACTTTGAAACAAGTTGGTAAGCTTTGAGAGCGTCCTCATCACTTGCAGATGTGTATGTTGCTCTTTTTGCATCTTTGAGAAAACAATGCAGCGGAGAAATGCCTGGATAATCTAATCCCGCAGATATTGACTTTGTTGAACCTATCTGACCTTCTTTGTCTTGTATGACGTATTGAGCAGCACCATGAAGAATGCCAATTTTAGATCCATTAGTTAAGGGGGCAGCGTGAAGCTTGCTATTTTTAGGACCTCCTGCTTCTACACCAATTAACTGAGCCCGGGTATGCATAAACTCATTCCAGAACCCCGCTGCCGAACTACCTCCACCGACACAATTAATTAATTTTAATTTGTCAGGTATTTTTCCAAATTCCTCTTTAACTTGTTCTATTAATTCTCTTGAAATTTGAGCAGTTGACCAAGCGCAGATCTTAATAAATATATTTGGACCCACAGTTGAACCAACACACATATGAGTAGTATCACAATTTGAAACCCAGTATCTCATGCACTCACTTACAGCGTCCACAAGTGTTTGACTTCCAGTAGTTACTGGAACTATTTCTGCTCCATTTTTTCTTATAGCCTCAACATTAGGTCTTTGTCTTTTAATATCTTTTGCTCCCATAAAAATTTTACACTTAAGGCCAAATTTCTTAGCTGCCATTGAAAGCATTTTACCTGCATAGCCAGCACCTGTATCACCAACAATAAATTTCTTCCCTGCCTTTTTAGCTATTAAGCAATGAACCGTTGCATTATAAATTTTGTGAGCCCCGCCATTGGCCTCAGAAACCACTTTTGCGTAGATTTGAGCTCCCTTGAGATAATCTGATAAATTTTCTAATTTAATTAGAGGTGTCGGGGCACCTACGTAAGTTCTAAAGTAGTAGTCTCTTTCTTTAAGAAATTTTTTATCTTTTCTCAATTTGGCAAATAGTTTAGTTAAGTCATCTATAGGCTTTTTAAGAGTCTCAGGTATAAAATTTCCACCAAACCTACCCCCATACATAAAGTTTTTATCATGTTGGTCGATTAAAGGTATATTTTTTTTAATTTTTAATCTCATTTATCTTTTTTATAAAATTTTTTACCTTAAGATGGTTTTTGAAACCTAATTGATTTTCTAAACTAGATGATAAATCAAAAAAGTTAACCCCTAATTTACTTATATTTTCTATATTATCTACTGAGATGGATCCAGCTAAAGCATACTTAGTGCCCAAAGGAAGTTTTGCAATCAAATTTTTGGGGAATGTCATAGATTTTTCCATACCTGGTGTATCGAATAATATTATATCGGCATTATCAAATTCTTTATATTTACCAATATCCTTTTCCTCTTTAACTTTAATTGCCTTGATAACCTTTAAACCCATACTCTTGATGTCATCCAATCTCTTTTTAGACTCAGATCCATGCAGTTGAATGAAATCAAAATTCCCAATAATATTTTTTTTGATAAATTCATCACTTGGATCAACTGTAACTGCAACAAATGCAGAGTTTTTTTTATCATACTTCGAGAGTAAATTGATATCTGAAATATTTACATTACGAGGAGATTTTTCATAAAATACAAAACCTAAATAATTTACTTTAAGGTCAATACAAAGCTGAACATCTCTGGTTGGATTTAAACCACAAATTTTTATTTTCATTATCTTAACTCTTTAGTAAGATTTCGAATATTTTTTTTGATATTCCCTTGAGTTATTGCTCGTCCAATTACCAACCAATCAGACTCGACTTTCTTAGCTTCCATAGAACGTTTCTGATCATAATTTCTTTTTCCTATCTGAATTCCAGGTGTTATAATTTCATTTTTAAAAATTTTTCTTACCGCATTAACTTCATATGGGCTACAGACTATAGCATCTAAAGCTGCTTTCTTTGCTAGTTTTGCTTGATGAATTACTAAATTTTTTACAGATTTGTTATAGCCAATTAATTTTAAATCTTTGTTATTCAGTGATGTTAAAGTTGTTACACCAATAATTTTCGTTTGTCTGGATATTTTTTTCACTGCTTTTAATGCTGTTAAACCAGATGAAATATGAACTGTGAGATAATTAATTTTTAAATCTTTTAGAGCCTTTACAGTTGAAGTCATTGTATTTACCGTGTCGTTTAATTTTAAATCAACAAAAATTATTTTATTTTTTAATTTTGATATAAATTGTCTTCCATTTTTAGAATTCATGAATTCTAGCCCAAATTTATAACCAATTTTAATTTTACTAGATTGAGTTAGATTTATAATTTTTTTAACTCTTGATAGGCTAGTTGTGTCACAAGCTATAAATATTTTTGATTTTCTCATTCGTTTATAATTCTCTTTAAATTTTTCGACGGTTTAAATCTTAGTTTAACACGTTCTGGTTTATATATTAATTCATTAGTTGCAGGATTGCGTGCGTTAAAATTTTCTTTTAATGTTTTCAAGTACCAACGACCTATTTCTCTAATTTCCACAGATTTACCGTTTTTCAAGGAGTTAAAAATACTTTCTGAAAAAGTATTTAAGATTTTTTCTATTTCTAATTGATTTAGCTTAGGGTTTTTATCTTTAAGCAGTTTAATAAGTCTTTTTCGAGACAATTACTTTTCTTTTTTATTTTTTTTACCGATTGCTTTTTCAAAAATTCCTTTAAGCGTTGCACCAGATTTTGTTGCACCTTCACCAAATTTTGCAATAAGAGATTTTTCTTCATCAATCTGCGCTGCTTTTACGCTTAATTTTATTCTTCTATTTTTAATATCCAGCTCTGTAATTTTTGCATCTAAAGCGTTGTCCTTTGAATAAACCTCTGGCCTTGCGTCAGCAGAGTCTTTAGCAAGGTCAGCTTTTCTAATTGTAACAATTAATTTTTTTTCCGGATCTAGAGCTACTTTAACACCTGTTTTAAGAACTTCATGTATTCGAGTTGTGATTATATTGCCAACTTTTTTCCCGTTATCTTTAAACCAATCTAACGGATCTTTTTCTAATGCTCTTTTTGAAAATCTTATTTTATCATCTTTAACTTCTAATATCTTGACGTTAATAATATCGTTCTTTTTAAATTTTTTTAAATCTTCAATATTTTCTTGATAGGATATTTCTTTGTAATGCAACATTCCTGATAATTTTGACTCAGAAATTTCACCAAAAATAGCTTTATCAGTGATATTATTGACTTTAATTTTTACCTCTTTTCCAACTTGATCTCTTATTTTATCCCAAGGATTTTTTAATGTTGCCTTGTAAGACAAAGAAATTCTTTTTGTTTCTTTATCAATAGAAACAATTTTAAATTTTATCTTTTGTGAAACTGATAAAACCTTACTTGGTTTAATATTTCTGTTCGTCCAATCTAATTCTGAATTATGGATTAATCCTTCTACACCATCCTCAATTTTTATAAAACATCCGTAGTCCATTATTTTTGTAACTTCACCATCATAAATTTCACCAATTTTATATTTCTTTTCAATTTTTTCATAAGGGTCCTCAGTCAATGCTTTGACTGACGCGGACACACGATTTGTTTCTTTGTCAATTTTTGTAATTTTTACCTTGAGGTTTTGGCCTATTGTCACTAAGTCAGCGGGCTTCTTCACTCTTCCATGACTTAAGTCAGAAACATGTAACAATGCGTCAATACCATTTATGTCTAAAAAAATTCCCCAATCTGTTGTTGCTTTCACAATCGCGTTGTCAATTATATCCCCTTCTTTAATATTTTTAAGAGCTTCAGTAACTTCTGCAATTTTACTTTTTTCCAAAACCGCTCTTCTAGAAACACAAACGTTACCTCTGTTTTTATCAATTCTTGTTGCAATAACTTTGACAGGAGTATTCATTAAATGATCTACTCTTTTTAGTGGTCGCACATCAATTTGAGAAGATGGCATGAAACAAGGTAAACCCTCCACAGTAGTGATAAATCCACCTTTAACCTTACCGGTAATATAACCAGTAAGTTCCTCTTTAGTTTCAAAAACTTTTTCAAGTTTCTTCCAAGCTTTCATTTTTCTAGCTTTATCTCTGGAAACAACAATTTCGCCTTTAAAACTCTCTATTCTTTCAAGATAAACGTCAATTTGCGAACCTACTTTGATTTTTGAAAGTTCATCATCATTTTTAAATTCCTCAATTGGAATCATCCCTTCCATTTTAGCTTTACAATCAACAACTATAAAATTTTTAGTAATCTCTGAAACTGTAGCTTTAATGATCTCGTTTTCCTTTAGTTTTCTATCTTTAAAATCTTTATCAAGTAAATTTTGGAATTCTTTGAGTAAAGGATTTGATTGTTTCAGTTCTTGCTCAGTAGACATGTTTATTTTCTAAAACTCTTTCTACATATTTTGACATTTTTTTTAGCATAGATTTTTTACTTAATTTTCCGGTGTCGATTACTACCGAATCTCTATGTCTAAGTAAAGGGGAGTTTTTCCTTCTAGTATCAGATATATTTCTTGCTTTAAGGGCAATTTTTACCTCATTTAACTTTAATTTTGGATTGTTTTTTTTTAACTCTCTAAATCTTCTTTTGGAGGCAGTGTTTAAATTACAAATAAAATAAAATTTTATATCTGAGTCAGGTAAGATCTTCGTTGAAATATCTCTTCCTTCTATACAACATCTTTTGTTTAATTTTGAGAATCGTAGCTGATATCTTTTAAGTACATTTCGTATATTATTAATTTTAGCTATTTTAGCAGAAACTTCAGATATATTTTGAGTGTGTAAATTTATTTTTTCTACATTTTTATAATTAAGTTTTTTAAATTTTTTTGCAAGAAAATTAATTTTTTTTTTTGGTTTGTATTTCAAAATTAAATATGCGGCATAACGATAAAGTAGGCCTGAAGAAAGAAATTTAAGCTTATACTTTTTCGAAATCATTTTTGCTCCAGTGGACTTTCCAGTTGCAGCTCCACCATCACAAGAAATTTTGAGATATTTATTTTTGTATTTCAAATTTTGCTCCTAAGCTTTTCATTATTTTTAAAAAAGAAGGCGATGAAGTAAATACTGTTTCAAAATTTTTAATTTTTGTTTTAGCATTAGTTAAAGCACCAAGTATAAAAGCGCACATCGCCACTCTATGATCTCCTAAATTACCAACTGAAATATGTTTTTTATGAGCGTCAAAAGTTCCTTTTCCATAAATTTTCATTTCATCTTTTTTTAGTATGGATTTAATTCCAATTTGACTCAAAATTTTCTTCATTTCGAGTGCTCTAGAGCTTTCTTTATTGGCTAGATCTGAAATACCTTTGAAAGTGGATACACCCTTTGTAAGAGCTGCAATTACAAATAAAATTAAATATTCATCTGTTGTACGTGAATATAACTTAGCAGAAACTTTAATTGGTTTTAATTTACAACTTTTTACTAGTATGTCTCCCTTAATTTCATTATTTTCTTTTTTTAGATTATAAAATTTTATATTAGCTTTCTGGCTTTTTAAAATCTCGTAAAATCCAGTTCTTGTATAATTAAGTCCAACATTTTTAATTATTAATTGTGAGTTTTTATTCAATAAAGTTAAAGCTGTAAAAAAAGCTGCACTACTTGGATCTCCCCCAATATTTAACGTTAGAGACTTCAATTGTTTTTTTCCGTAAACAGTAATTATTTTTTTTTTTGATTTTTTTATTTTTAATGCTTGTGAATTTTTAATTAAAAGATTTTCAGTATGGTCACGTGAACTAACTTTTTCATAAATTAAAGTATCTCCATAACTGTTTAAACCGGCTAAAATAACTGCAGATTTCAATTGAGCACTATTTCCCGACACATATTTTATACCCACAGGTAGTTGTGATGAAATAATTTTTAAAGGAAATTTGTATTTATTTTTTGGAATAAAAGTAGCACCAAATCTTTTCATTAAGTCTAGTAAACTTTTCATACTTCTTTTGTTTAGTGAATGATCACCTTTAAGATAAGCATAAATACCTGGAGTAGTTGAAAGAATACCTATCAATAGCCTTGC
>CACAWM010000004.1 GCA_902536205.1 uncultured Pelagibacteraceae bacterium
AAGTTTTATCCTAGATTTTGCTAATTTTTCATTGTTAGATTTATGTTTTTCTTTATCTTCCGGCTTGAGGTTTTGTGTCATAATCGAAATTTCTTGATCGATTAAGTTTTGAGGTAAATCTACCTGATGGTTTTTTTCAATTTGATCTAAAATTTCTTTTTTAGTAATTGAATTCAATGCCTGAGAATATTGGCCTAAGATTTGTTTCTCAATCAATGATTTTAAATCTTTGATATCTTTTGCTCCCATTAATTTAGCAAATTCATCATCGATTTTACCTACCTTAGGTTTTTTTACATTTAAAATTCTACATTCAAATTTAGTTTTTTTATTAGCAAGTTCTTTTTTTGGATGATTAGCCGGAAGTGTAGCGTCAAGGATTTTTTTATCGTTCTTTTTCACACCAACTAATTGTTCATCAAAACCTTTCAAAAAAAGATCCTTGCCTAACTCAAGTTGAACACTTTTGCCCTCACTTCCATCAAATTTATTGCCATCAACTGTAGCTGAATAATCAAAAATTACTTGGTCTCCACTAATTGCTTTTTCATTATCCTTTTTATCTTCAAATTGTTTGTTTTGTTCTGAAATTTCTTTTAATTTTTCTTCAATAATTTTATCTTCAATTTTTACTTTAAAACTTGTAGCTTTAAATTTTTCGAAGTTTTTTAAAGTAACGCTTGGCAAACAATCTATCTGTAGTTCGTAATTTAAATCTTTTCCTTCTCCAAATTGTTTCAAATCAATTTTTGGTTGACCTGCAACTTTTAATTTTTTTTCATCTATTGCTTTTGTGGTAGTTTCTCTTAAAATTTTATCTACTACTTCTCCATATATAGATTTTCCAAATTGGCTTTTAATTACTTCTGGAGGAACTTTTCCTGGTCTGAAACCTTTTAAAGCTACTTCTTTTTGAAGTTCTTTAAGTCTTTCGTCCATTTTTGTCTGTATATTTTTTTTATCAACTATTACAGATAAAATTGTTCTAAGTCCTTTTTTTGATTTTACTTCTATTTTCATAATATTTTGGTGGGCAAGAAGAGACTCGAACTCTTAAGCCTTGCGGCACTGGTTTCTAAGACCAGCGCGTATACCAATTCCGCCACTTGCCCTGTTAATCGTAGTTTTTATATATCAATTTAATTTTTAGTTAAACGATAAAGTCTAGAATAAATTACTGTATAAATTAACAGTAAGAAAAAAAACCAATATCTACTTAATGCAGGATTTTCAGATAAATACAACCCTGGAATTATTAAGATTAAGTAAGACAAATTAATAATAAGTGAATTCAAATAGTTACCTTCAATTTTCCCATGAATATTTGAAATCTTGTAGAAACTCAGCATATGCAAATGTTCATTATCAGGATGAATTGGAGATTTTTTTTGTAATAATTTTCTTAAAAAAGAAAACAGAACCTCAAAAAAAATATAAAATAATAGTGTACAAAAGAAAAATGAGGAAATTTTTGGATTTAAATTATTAGTGATAATTGTGTTTAAGCCTGTTAAAGCTCCTACTGTGTAAGCTCCACTATCTCCTAAAAATATTTTTGCACTTGGAAAGTTAAAGAGCAAAAAAATTAAAAGTATTATTATTTGTGAAATAAGAAGAATTGAAAATTCAGAATTTCCACTTTTTAAATTAATATAAGCTAATATTGAATTAATTATAATTAAATTTATTGATAATAGACCATTAAAACCATCAATTAAATTTGCCCCATTTATTACAAATAAAAAACATAGCAAAACAAATATTGTAGAAAATAGATGATTAGACATTAAAGGAACTAAAAAAGGAATATCAATGTTGAAAATCTTAATTGGTATAATGTAAATTATAATAAATAAAATTGATGTCATAAAAATTAATCTTTTAAATGGTTTTATACTAATTTTGATGTCATCTAAAAAACCGATTAAAAACATTGAGTAACTAATTAAAATATAATCGTATAAAATTTTTGAGTAAAGCAAGTAATAAATTACGAAAAATATACTTAATGAAAAAAGTATCGGTATCCCTCCACTTCTACTGACAGGTAAATCATGAAAAGATTGTGGTTTAACAAAATCTATATCAAGTAAAGCGCCATTTTTAATTTTATGAGAATATTTACTTGTAATAAAAAAAATAAAAAAACTTATAAGTGCAAATATTGAAAGAAAACTTGCTTCTATTGACTCTGTGCCCATTTAATTCTTTAAACCTTTATTATTTTTTTTAAAAATATAAATACCAATTAGGATTATAACTAATGAAAACAAGACTCTCCAAGTTATAATTTCATCCATTAAGAAATATCCAAAAATTACTCCAAATATAGGAATTAAGTAAGCAACCTGTGTTTGAAAAACCAGGCCATTCACCGTTAATATTCTGAATCTGATTAACCAAGCGAAACCAGTTGCAACTACTCCCAAATAAAGTAATGACATGGTTGAAGCAAAAGTTGGGTTAGAATTCCAAGGGGTTTCAAAAATTAAAGCAAATGGAAGTAGGAAAATAACAGACCATAATGTTGTCGATGTTGTCACATTTTCATTTTTTTTATTCCTAAGCTTTAATGTTAATAATCCTCCCACACAGTAAAAAGTTGAACCTAGAATTGTAATTAATACATAAATATAATTTTCATTATTAATTATTATTTCATCAAAAAATAATAAAACTATTCCTGTAAAACCGATTAAAACACCTAATGATTTTAAAAATGATAATTTTTCATCTTTAGTAAATATATGTGCCAAAATAGATCCGCTTAATGGTGTAGTGCTCATTAAAATTGCTGCAAGATAACTATTAATCTTTGCAGTTCCAATTGCTATTAAAACAAATGGTATAGTAATGTTACATAAGCCTATTAGAGCAAACCACTGCCAATTTTTATCAAAAGCCTCCACTTTAATCTTTTTAATTTTACACAAGATTAACAATGGAACGCTAGCAAAGATAACTCTGACCAAAGCTAAAGTAATTGGGTCATATGAGTAAGTAGCTATCTTGATGTTGAAAAAAGAAGAACCCCAGATTATTGCTAATAAAATTAATAATGATAAATCAAATGTATTTGCTTCTCTCATTTCAATTATTGATTGTATTTATGTATAATTTGCATACCTAATATCAGTTTTTAATTGTTCTTACAAAAAATTTCATTATATATGTTTCGATTAATTAAATTTCTAACAATAGAGGTTATCCAAATGAGTGCTAAAGACATATTAAAGCTTATCAAAGATAAACAAGTTGAATACGTAGATTTAAGATTTACTGATCCAAGAGGTAAGTTACAGCACGTAACTCAAGACTTAATTACTGTAAACGAAGATATGCTTAACGATGGAATTTTCTTTGACGGTTCTTCTATAGCCGGTTGGAAAGCAATTAATGAGTCAGATATGATTTTAAAACCTGATTTATCAAGCAGTTTTATTGATCCATTTTTTTCACATACTACGTTATCACTTTTTTGTGATGTAATGGATCCTATCTCAAAAACATTTTATGAGAGAGATCCGCGCTCAACAGCAAAAAAAGCAGAGGAATATCTTAAAAAAACCAAGATAGGAGACAAAGCTTATTTTGGTCCTGAACCTGAATTTTTTGTATTCGATGATGTAAGGTTTTCTAACCAAATGAATAAAGTAAGTTATGAAGTCGATAGTGCCGAAGGACCTTATAATACTGGTAAAGTATATGAGAATGGAAATATGGGACACAGGCCGAAAGTCAAAGGAGGTTACTTCCCTGTGCCACCAGTCGATAGCGCCCAAGATTTAAGATCTGAATGTTTAAAAGCAATGAGAGATATGGGTGTAAAAGTTGAAAAACATCATCACGAAGTAGCACCCAGCCAACATGAGCTTGGCACATTGTTTAATACTTTAGTTAATCAAGGTGATGCAATGCAAATTTATAAATATGCAGTTCACAATGTAGCACACTCTTTTGGTAAAACAGCTACATTTATGCCAAAGCCTGTAAAAAATGATAATGGTTCAGGGATGCATGTTCATCAATCAATTTTTAGTGGAGAAAAACCATTATTCGCTGGCGACAAATACGCTGGATTATCTGATACTTGTTTATATTACATTGGCGGTATTATTAAACATGCTAGAGCACTTAATGCTTTTTCTAACGCTTCAACAAATAGCTATAAACGACTAATACCTGGTTTTGAAGCTCCTGTACTATTAGCATATTCATCAAGAAATAGATCTGCAAGTTGTAGGATACCATTTAGTGATAGTAAAAAAGGAAAAAGGGTAGAAGTAAGATTTGGAGATGCATCTGGAAATCCTTATTTAACTTTTGCGTCTATGCTGATGGCTGGTATAGACGGTATAAAAAATAAAATCAAACCTGGTTCGCCAATGGATCAGGACTTATATGCTTTAGGCCCCGAAGAACTCAAAGGGATTCCAACTGTATGTTCATCATTACGTCAAGCTTGTGTTGCATTAGATGAAGATAGAAAATTTTTAACTGAAGGTGGAGTGTTTACTGATGATCAAATAGACGCCTACATAAGCTTAAAAATGGAGGAAGTAAACAACTTTCAAGATACTCCGCACCCCATTGAGTTTGAGATGTACTATAGTTGTTAATTTTTATCTAAATTCTTTAAGATAATTATAAACAGATTTTCTTTTCTCTCTTTTAGCCTCATCTAAAGGTGTTGCTCCCCATCTATCACGAACGAATAATGGGTGCCCATGCGAGACTAAGTACTCAACTACTTCTAGACAACCTTCAGCAGCTGCAAGATGTAAAGCTGTTCTAGAGTCATAGTCTCCTGCATGCACAGGTACTCCTTTTGCAACTAAGGTTCGAATACCTTCAACGTTATTTTCAAAAGCAGCAAATAGTAATTCAATTACTGCCAATTCATCATCATAAATTGCCATTCTATCTGTCTTTCCATTTGGGTCTTCTACTAGATGTGATGCTTGAGTGTAATTAATATCAAGTTTTTCGTATTCTTTTACGATATCTTTATGGTTATTATTTTTTGCATCAAAATAACCATAACCTCCCCAACGATCAGGAATTGGTTGAACTCCTTGCTTAAGTAAAAAACGAACTGCCTCTAGTTGGCCTTCAGCTGACGCTAAGTGTAATGGTGTTCTCATATCATAATCTCCATTTTGAAGATCTCTTTGTTCACTTACTAAACGCTCTAAAGTTCTAATATTTCCGTTGCTTGCGGCCCAAATAGCTTCTCCGCAACTATTGGCGCGCCACTTTGAAATTGGTATTTTTGGATCAAGACGATCTGTATCAGTCATTGTACCATCAAAGGTATGAACTAAATATTTTGACGTAATTTTTTTTGCCATTTCAATTCCTCTAACACTATTGCCTTGTTTGTCTAGACGAGGAGAAAAAATGCATATACCCATTAATCTTGGAACTACTAATATAACTCCTCCTCCTACTCCACTTTTTGCTGGTAATCCTACTTGTTGAAAGAATGTACCGCTGGCATTGTACATTCCGCTAGTTTGTAAAACAGGTAAACAGTTTCTTACTGTTTTCTGGCTTAACACACGATCTTGAGAAATAGGACAAACACCGCTATTTGCAAGTGTAGCAGCAGCTGTTGCATAATTTACTGAGGTCATTTCTAATGAACATATGCTAAAATAAAGTTTAAGAGCTTCCGTGACTGCAGGTTCAGAATAAAAGTCAAACTCATCTTGATCGGGATGAATGTCATTGTGTAACTTTGTTTTAGTATGAGGTAAATTACCTGTTGCCATCAAAAGATAACCCATGGCAATATTATTATATCCTGTAAAATTTTCTTGTCGTGCCATATCTTTGTTAAATCTAGGCAACTCAGCACTAAACTCATCTTTTGGAGACCACCCTATTAATCTTCCAAATTGTTGTCTTATATATCTCAATCTTTGACTGTGGGAGTCCTCTGGGCTTATGAGACCTGCTGTCATTATAGCGCCGGCGTTGACCATTGGATTAAAAGGTATACGATTAAGTTGACCGATAGCAGATCTAGCTAATAGAGTAAGATCATCAAATTGTCTTCCTGAAGGTTCTTGACCAACATGTTGATGAACTTTATCCAGTCCTAATTTTTCCATTGCAAAGCAGTAATTAAAGGGTTTGCACATCGATTGAATTGAAAAATCAGCTTCACTATCGCCCCTTTGATATATTTGACCATCTGTTGTAACAATAGCAACACCGAATTGGTCTGGATCAACATTGGCTAGTGGTGGGATATATGAGGCCAATTCTCCTGATTTAATTTTTTTAACCTCATCAAACATATTGTCTAAATTTTTTGCAAAGTAGCTAAAGTCTGGTATTGATAGTTCACCTCGCAATGCTTTTTCAACAATCAGCTCTGAACTTCGAATAATATCTATAAAGTCCTCAAATACAATTCTCTCGCCATGTGCATCTAAATTTTGAAAAAGATTATATAATCTTTTATCGTTAGCTTTTAGACCAGAATTTAATAAAACTTCTTTAAATCTTTTTGTAGAAATTATTTCACTGTCCTTCTCGCATAAAGAAAAAAATATGTTAGCTTCTCGTTTTGACTTAGCTTTTAGTTTATCTAGCAAAGATTTTTTGAATGTATTAAGTGAAGTTTTCATAATACTAAATCAAGTTAATAATTTAATTAACAGAAAACAACCCTTATTCTTTATCAAATTTTAAGCTATTTTGAATGACTCTCCACACCCACAACGTTCAGTTTCGTTAGGATTCTTGAATATGAATTGAGAAGAAAATTTTTCTTTCTTGTAATCCATTTCAGTTCCTAAAAGATACATAATTGCTTTTGGATCAATTAAAACCTTAACTCCTTTATCCTCTACAATTTCTTCATTAGGTTTAATATCTTTTGCATACTCCATTATATAAGACATTCCGGCACAACCACCTGATTTCACACCTACTCTAACGCCTATTGCTTTATCTTTTGCCTTAGACATAATTTCTTTGATTCTCTCAGCTGCATTTGTACTCAATTTTATCACTTGCTGGCTCATAAATTTAATTCTAATTTTGCTGCTTCTGACATCATATCTTTAGTCCATGGAGGATTCCATACTAATTTTAAATCAACATCAGAAACTTCATCAATTTTTAGCACATTATCTTTAACCATTTTAGGTAAACTTTCAGCAACGGGGCAGTTTGGTGAGGTCAATGTCATTTCAATATTAATTTTTTTTTCATTACTAATCTCTATTTTGTAAATAAGCCCAAGTTCATAAATATTTACCGGTATTTCAGGGTCATAAATCTTTTTAATTTCTGCAACTACTTTGTTTTTTAATTCACTCATTTTTTCTCTATTGCTGATAAACAAGTATGCCAAGCCATTGTTGCACATTTAACCCTCATTGGAAACTCTTGTACTCCAGATAAAGATGAAATTGTTGTTATCTGATCCTCCGTAAGACTATTAATTCTAATTTTTGCTTTATTTTTAATCATGTTGAGGAAATCCTCATTTATTTTCTTTAAAAAAGATAGATCTTTTCCCTTTACTGTTTCAGTCAAAATAGATGCTGATGCCAATGAAATTGCGCACCCTTCTCCCTCAAAACTTAAATCTTCAATTTCTTTATTTTTATTTAATTTTAAATAAATATGAACTTTATCACCACATAAAGGATTATGAGCTTTTGCATCATTAGTATAACCATCACACTTACCTTTATTTCTTGGATTTTTACCATGATCCAAAATTATTTCTTGATATAATTCTTTTAAATCCATTTAATTCTGAAATACTTTCTGACAATTTTTAATTGCGTCTGATAATTTGTCTATATCTTCTTTATCATTGTAAACACCAATAGAAGCCCTAGCAGTTGCTGGTATACCAAGTTTATCATGAAGTATTTGACAACAATGGTGTCCTGCTCTTATTGCTACACCGTCATCATCTAAAATAGTTGCAATGTCATGAGGGTGAATATCTTTTAAAGTAAAGCACAAAACCGACCCTCTTTCTTGTGGATCTCCTATAATATTTACAGAATTATTTTTTCTTAATTTTTCTAATCCATATTGCAAAATTTCGTTTTCATGGGATGCTATCTTTTTGATACCAATCTCTTCAATAAAATTTAATGCTTCTGCAAATGCAACTACTTCTGCTGTTTGCATTGTTCCAGCTTCAAATTTTGTATATGCATCAGCAAAAGTAATATTTTCTTTTTTTACCTCATTAATCATTCCTCCTCCCCCTTGATATGGAGGTAAATCATCAACCCATTTTTTTTTCATATACAATATACCTAGACCATTTGGACCATACATTTTATGGCAAGATATTGCGTAAAAATCACATCCTATTTTCTGCATATCTATTTCAGAATGAGGTGCACCTTGTGTCCCATCAATTAGAACTGGTATGTTTTTTTCTTTTGCAAGATCTACAATTTTTGTAATTGGTAAAATTGCTCCAGTAACATTTGATATGTGAGTGATGGCAATAATTTTAGTTTTATTTGTAATAAGTTTTTTAATTTCCTCTATTTCAACGTCACCATTTTTATTAACTTGAGCAAATTTAATCACTGCGCCTTTATCAGTTCTTAAATAGTTCCAAGGCACATAATTAGAGTGATGTTCTAACTCTGTAATTAATACTTCATCTCCTTTTTTTATATATTTTTTTCCATAGGACGATGCTACTAAGTTTATTGCTTCTGTCGCGCCCTTAGTAAATATTATTTCTTCTCTGTGTTTAGCATTTAAATATTTTTGGATTTTATCTCTTGTAGCCTCAAATCTATTAGTCGCTTTTACAGCAAGAGTATGGACACTTCTTCCAACGTTAGAGTACTCTGTTTCATAAAAGCTTGAGATTTTATCTATTACAATTTTTGGTTTTTGTGAAGAATTAGCGCTATCCAGATAAACTAAAGGCTTGCCATTAATTTTTTGTTTAAAGATTGGAAATTCTTTTTTTATATTTTTAATATCCATTAATTTGTCTTCCTATCTTTTCTATTAAAAATTTCTTTAAATTATCTTCAGGTAATTTCTCTAAAATCTCAGATAAAAAACCATTAATCAGCATTTGATAAGCTTCCTTTTCGGGGATCCCTCTAGATTTTAAGTAATGAATTGAATTTAGATCTATGCTTCCTGATGTGGAGCCATGAGAACATTTTACATCATCTGCATAAATTTCTAATTCTGGTTTAGCATCAAATTCTGCTTTGTCATTTAATAATAAAGCTTTACTTAATTGATATGCATCAGTTTTTTGAGCTTCTTGCTTTACAAAAATTTTTCCTTGGTAAACTCCTGTGCTTTGATCATTTAATACATTCTTAATTTTTTGATAACTTTGACAGTTTTTAAAATTATGATTTATACTGGTTTTAATTTCTTGATGTTCTTCACTCCCAAGACTAAGTGCTGAAAAAATTGAACTTTTGGCGTGCTCTTCGTTCAAATTAATTTCTATATCAATCTTGTTAAATTTAAGCCCAGTGGAAAGAATATAATTATCTAAATTAGTATTCTGCTCTAAATCATTTTTTAGATAGCTATGAAAATAACAATTACATCTTTCTTTATTTATAAAAATATTTTTTAGAATAGAGTCTTTTTTAAGCTTTAAGTAATCAAAAGAATTTACAAAAAAATTATTTTTAGAGTTTGTATCTGTATAGTTGAAAATTGTTAGTTCCGAATTTTCATTAAGAATTAATGAGTTTTTATAACTTATAATTTGTTCCTTGATGCTTTCAGAAAAATGATTGTAAACTACTAAAGGCTTTTTAAATTTATAATCTTTAGATATTTCAAGATAATAGCCACCTGTAGCCAGTGCATTATTAAGTAGATTTAAGGAATTTTGATTACTAACAGATATTTGTTTTTTATAGTCGTACTCTTTAATCAAAAACTTGTTTTTGTCTTCAAACTTAAATTCATTTGAAACAAGTTTTCCATCTAATACAAATAAATAATTATGATCAAACTCTTTAATTAATTTGAATTTTTTTTCTTTTAACGAGATGTAATCATTTTTTATATTAGCAAAATTTTTGCTTAGTATTGTATTAAGATCAGTAAATTTCCACGCCTCTTCTCTTCTATTTGGAAAGCCAATTTTGCTAAATAGGTCCAATTCTCTGTTTCTAAATTCTTTTTCCTGTGCAGAGAGACCTTTAATATTGTTAACTTTAAAGTTGTAGAAATTTTTCATTTAAATAAAATTTGCGTAACCAGTTTTCTCCAATTCAACTCCAAGCTCCGCGTTGCCAGTCTTAACAATTTTTCCTTTAGATAAAACATGTATGAAATCTGGCTTTATATAATCTAAAAGTCTCTGATAATGAGTAATAATTAAGAAAGCGTTATCTTTATTTTTATAAGAGTTAACACCGTCGGCAACAATTCTTAACGCATCTATGTCTAATCCTGAGTCTGTCTCGTCTAAAATCGCAAGCTTGGGCTGTAATATTTTCATTTGCAAAATTTCATTTTTTTTCTTTTCACCGCCTGAAAATCCAACATTTAATTGACGTGATAAAAATTTCTCATCAATCCCAAGCTCGGATGATTTTTCTTTTACTAGTTTCAAAAAACTTAACGTGTCTATTTCTTTTTCACCTCTTGCTTTTCTTACTGAATTAAGCGACGTCTTTAAAAAAATATTAGTATTTACTCCTGGTATTTCTAATGGGTATTGAAATGCTAAGAATATTCCTTTTTGAGCTCTTTCTTCAGTTGATAGTTCACTAATATTTTGACCGTCAAATTTAATTTCTCCTTTTGTCTTATAACCACTCTTCCCTGATAGTATATTTGCTAATGTACTTTTTCCGGAACCATTTGGTCCCATTATTGCGTGAACTTCACCGGGTTTAATATCAAGATTTAAGCCATTTAAAATATGCTTATTATCTACTTTCGCTTCTAAGTTTTTAATATTTAACATTATCCTACACTTCCCTCTAAGCTTATTGCCACAAGTTTTTGCGCTTCAACCGCGAATTCCATAGGCAGCTGCTGTAAAACTTCTTTACAAAAACCATTTACAATTAAACTAACTGCTTCTTCTTGATCTAGTCCTCTTTGATTACAGTAATAAAGTTGTTCTTCATTTATTTTTGTAGTTGTTGCTTCATGCTCTATTGTTGAAGTAGAATTATTATTTTTAATATAAGGAATGGTGTGTGCTCCACATTTGTTACCCATCAATAAAGAGTCACATTGAGTATAATTTCTAGAATTACTAGCTTTATTTTTAACTTCTACAAGGCCTCTATACATATTATCTGCTTTACCAGCAGAAATACCTTTTGAAATTATTTTACTTTTTGTATTTTTTCCTAAGTGGATCATCTTTGTTCCGGTGTCAGCTTTTTGATGATTATTGGTAATTGCAATTGAGTAAAATTCTCCGACGGAATTATCTCCCTGTAAAATACAACTTGGGTATTTCCAAGTTATCGCTGAACCTGTTTCAACTTGTGTCCAAGAAATTTTTGAATTTTTTCCTCTGCAAGCTCCTCTCTTTGTTACAAAATTATAAATTCCACCTACACCATTTTCGTCTCCAGGATACCAATTTTGCACAGTCGAATATTTTATTTCTGCATCATCTAAGGCCACTAATTCAACATTAGCTGCATGAAGTTGGTTTTCATCTCTCATTGGAGCTGTGCAACCTTCTAAATAACTAACATAACTTCCTTTGTCTGCGATTATTAATGTTCTCTCAAATTGACCAGTTTCTGATGCATTAATTCTAAAATAAGTTGAAAGTTCCATTGGGCACCTTGTATTCGGTGGAATATAAACAAATGAACCATCTGTAAATACAGCTGAATTTAAAGTGGCAAAATAATGATCGGTTAATGGAATTACAGATCCGAGGTACTTCTTTACTAAATCAGGATGTTTTTGTATAGCCTCAGATATCGAGCAAAAAATTATTCCTTTTTTTGTTAATTCATCTTTAAAAGTTGTTGCAACTGAAACTGAGTCAAAAACAGCATCCACAGCGATTCCATTTAATCTTTTTTGTTCATCTAAAGGAATACCAAGTTTCTTATAAGTTTCTAAAATCTTAGGATCTATTTCATCTAAGCTTTTAGGCTTATCTGATGCGCTCTTAGGTGCAGAGTAATAATATAAATCTTGATAATTAATTTTCGGATATTTGGGTTTTTGCCAATCAGGTTCCTTTAGTGCTTTTAATCTACTAAAAGCTTTTAGTCTCCATTTTAACATCCATTTCGGCTCTTTCTTAATGTTAGAAATAAATCTTATTGTTTCCTCGCTAAGACCTTTTGGAGATCTGATGTTTTCTACGTCAGTTGTAAAACCGTACTTATAGTCTTTATTATTTTTTAAATCTTCAGTTTTCATTTATTAAAATTTTGATTTTTTTTTACTAAATCTTGTAGTTTCACTTTTTCAAAAAAACTATTTATATGTTGGTCTAATTGATCCCACAAATTATGCGTTATGCACTTAGAAAATTTGTTGTTACAGCCCTTTTTAGACTCTTTTTTACAATTTAACGTTTTTATTTCCTCATCGACAGCTGCAATTATGTTTGAGATTTTGATTTCCTCAGGTTGAGCATCTAAAACATAACCTCCTTTAGCTCCTCTAATACTCTTGACTAAGTTTTTATTTTTTAACTTAATAAATATTTGCTCTAAATAAGCTATTGATATGTTTTGTCTAAAAGATATATCAGTAAGGCTTATCGGTCCTTTATCCTTAAATAATGCAAGGTCCGCCATTGCCATTACTGCGTATCTTCCTCTAGTAGTAAGTTTCATAAATAATCGTTGTAATACAATATTTTTGATTTAATTCCTACTTATTTGGTAAGGTTTAAAAAAAATTATTTGCCGCAGAAAAACATGTTATAAAACATAACTTTTTATTAAAAATAATAATCATTATCAATTATGAAAACAAAAAGTTTAGAAATTTTTATTCCTGGGCCTGCGGGAAGACTTGAGGCCAAGTATTATAAAAATCCAAAATTTGGTTCCCCAGTTGCAATCGTCCTACATCCTCACCCGCAATATGGAGGAACTATGAATAATAAAATAGTTCAGCTTATGTATAATATTTTTTTAGAAAATGGTTTTTCAGTAATAAAAGTAAATTTTAGAGGTGTAGGAAAAAGTGATGGGGTATTTGATAATGGACAAGGTGAATTGTCTGATGCTGCTGCAGCATTAGATTGGATAGAAAGACAAAATTTAGATTACAGTCAATGTTGGGTTTCGGGTTTTTCCTTTGGGTCTTTAATCTGTATGCAACTTATTATGAGAAGACCTGAAGTAAATAATTTTATTGCTGTATCTCCTCAACCAAATGTATATGATTTTTCTTTTTTAGCACCGTGTCCAACATCAGGTCAAGTAGTATATAGTGAAAACGACGAATTAGTAACTAAAGAAAGTATAAACGAATTAGATAATAGAATTAAAAGTCAAAAAGGAGTTGAAGTTATTTTTTCAAAAATTAGAAACTCAAATCACTTTTTTAAAAATAAAGAAAAAGAACTAACAATAGAAATAGAAAAATATTTAAAAGATAAAACTGCTTTAATTTAATTTTTAATCAACTCTCCTCCAGTACAAGGTTTTTTACACCCAGTTGTGTTAGGGAAAGATATTGGCAATCCTAAAACTGATCTAATTGCTAAAAAAGCAAATGCCTGCGATTCTATAAAGTCACCATTAATATTATAATCATCAATAGATTTAAAAGTTATTTTTGATGGTAAATTTTCTTTTATTTTTTTTATCAAAACTTTATTTTTCCTTCCTCCACCACAAAGGAGAACAGATCTAATTTTCTGTTTTGAATTAATTAAATACGAAGAAATTTCTTCCCTAATAATATTAGCTGTAAAATCGGTGAGTGTTGCTGCACCATCCTCTAAACTTAATCCTCGTATAAAAGAAATATCAAAATCATTAGTATCAAAAGATAATTTATTTTTATTATTTCTATTCGCATAAAGTTCTTGTGCCTGCTCAAGAATTACTTCATTCTTAGTTCCGCTTAATGCATAACAACCATCTCTATCAAATTTTTTATTTGAATTATTTCTAATCCATGTGTCAATTAAACAATTTCCAGGTCCAATGTCTCTACTTATCAATTCAGAAAAATTATCTTTATCATTTACAATAGTTATATTAGATATTCCTCCAATATTAAGAAAGCATACTGGTAATTCAATCTTATTTTTTCTTGTTAATAAGTGATGAAAAATTGGCGTTAGTGGAGCTCCCTGCCCTCCGTTTAAAATATCATTTTTTCTAAAATTAAAAATTATTTTTTTGTTTGTTAATTGATTTAATAATTTTCCATTTCCTAATTGTTTTGAAATTTTTTCTTCAGGATTATGATAAATTGTTTGGCCGTGAAACCCTATCAATGTGTCGTTGCTAATGTTTAAACTTTTAATAATTTCAGCATGGAAAATTGTCAATTTTCTTTCCAAGCTGTCTAATTCATCTTTAAATGTTTGCAGATGTTTAATTTGATGAATTTTTTCCTTCAGATTGTGAATATCTTCATAAATACCTGAGCTATATTCAAAATACTCGTCTTGAATTGACTCATAGTCATTTAACCCATTAGTATTAATAATTGATGCATCCACTCCATCCCCTGAGGTGCCGCTCATCAATCCTAAACAAGTCCATTTTTTTTGCATATTTCTATTTATTTATAACAATTTTTGTATAATAGTTGCTAAAGCAAATATCACTATGAAAAACAAATTTTTGAAAGAGATGCAAGGTCGAGGTTATCTAAACCAGTGTACAAATTTAGATAAACTTGGTGAAATTTGCGATAAACAACAAATTTCTGGTTATATTGGTTTTGATTGTACTGCGAGCAGTCTGCATGTTGGTAGTCTGTTGCAAATTATGATTTTAAAGCTTATGCAAAAACATGGTCATCGGCCTATAGTTCTATTAGGAGGTGGTACAACTTTAATCGGTGATCCATCTGGCAAAGACTCAACAAGAAAAATACTAGAGAAAAATATTATAAAAAAAAATATTCAAAGTATTAAAAAAGTTTTTAACAAAATTTTAAATACATCTAATAAAAATTCTGCTCCTATATTTGTAAATAATGCTGATTGGTTGACAAAATTGAATTATATTCAGTTTTTAAGAGACGTGGGAGCTCATTTTACTATTAATAAAATGCTTACCTATGACAGTGTTAAATTTAGATTGGATAGAGAACAATCACTAAGTTATATGGAATTCAATTATATGATTTTGCAAGCATATGATTTCTATCAACTATACAAAAAAAATAATTGCATTTTACAAATTGGGGGATCTGACCAATGGGGAAATATAGTTAATGGTGTTGATTTAATAAGAAGAATGCTACAAAAAGAGGCGTATGGTTTAACTTCTCCATTAATAACACTCGCATCAGGTGCTAAAATGGGAAAAACTGAAAAAGGCGCTATTTGGCTCAACAAAGATTTACTGTCTCCATATGAATATTGGCAATTTTGGAGAAATACAGATGATAGAGATGTAGAAAGATTTTTAAAATTTTTTACAGATATCGATATTGAAGAAATAAGTAATATCACTAAAAAAGAAAAAAATATAAATAATCTTAAAATTTTATTAGCTAACGAAGCTACAAAGTTACTGCATGGTGATAATGCAGCAAAAAATTCAGCTCAAACTGCTAAAGATACTTTTGAGGATGGTAGAATGGGATTAAATTTGCCCGAGATAAAAATCAAATTGAGTGACATGAAAAAGGGAATTAACATTGTAGATTTTATTTCAACCAATAAAATTTTACCTTCAAAAAGTGAGGTGCGGAGAGCTATTGCTAATAAAGGGTTTAAAATAAATAATGTCACGATTGAAAATGAAAGAAAAGTTCTTCTATTAAAAGATTTTGAAAAAGATAACTTCAAGCTCTCTTTCGGAAAGAAAAAACATTATTTAGTTAAATTTATTTAGCCTCTTTATTTTTATCAATTATCTTTTGTAAAAATCTTGGTGTTAATGTTCTAATAGGATTGATAGTCGTTTTGATTTTTCCTTTGGTACCTTTCATTTTAAAGCTTACACCAAATAAACCCTCTCCTACTTCTTTAGGAATTACAATATTTCCTATTAGAGGAATTTTTGAAATTATTTTATTTAAAGTTTTTGCAGGAACCAATGTTCCTCTCAAACTGGTTAAACCATCGTCGCTTTGATAGCCTTGCATTAAAACAGACATACTTGGTCCTAAAGCCAATATTTCATTAAGCTCCAAAAGGTCTTTTGTTTTTTGCATATTAATTTCCAATAAGTCAAAAGATAATCCCTCTCCTTCAGCTAAGTCGGCTAAACCACCTAAGTCTGCAAGTGATAATAATTTAATTACGCCAGGCGCGTTTACTAATTTAAAATCTTCAATTTTTAATTTTGAAACTGATTTATTTTCTTCAATTATTGAAGTAAAAAGTAATTTTCCTCCAGAAAGACCTCTAAAAAAACTATAATCAGTTAATAATGGCCTAGTTAAATCTGAATATATTTCTAAATATTTTGTCTTACTAATTTTGTCTCTTTTCAATGATATATCTAAAAAATTATTGCCTCCAAAATCTCCTTTAGATGTAATTTTATTAAATTTACCTTTTTCTATCTCTCCAATTAATTTGAAATTTTCAAGTTTTTCTGACATTGGAACTTTAATATTTTTAAAATCAATCTCAATTTTACTACTCAAATTTTGTAAATTGTTTTTACTGCTTTTTTTGTCGAAATATTTCATTAATCTAGTTGCATCAAATTTTGCTCCTGTAACCAAAATCTTGTTTTCATTTTGTACTGAAAAATTATTATTTGGTGTCTTAACATTTATTTTTTTAAATGATAAAAAATTTTTATTTTTAAATTTTAACCCTTCAATCTCAATTAAATTTTTTCCTTCAATAAAACTAAAATTATTTACGTTCAAGATATCTTTGGTTTTTTGTAGATTTAAAGATAAATTAGCTATCTTTTTTTTTGATTTTTTATAATTTATTAAATCTATTTCAAAATTGTTGATGTAATCAAAGTAAAGATTTAAATTCATATTGTTTTTAATTAAATTATTTTCTAAATTAATCTTTAAGAAATCTTGATTATTTAACGAATATTGACCATCACAAATAAATTGAGAATTTTTAGATGAAAAAATCGATTTAATCTCTAAATCTTTAAAGTAAATTTTATTTATCTCCTCGTTTATAAGACTATTTTTAAAAGATGAGGATAATTCTAATTCACTTTTTGAAACTTTACCGGAAAGAATATAATTATAATCTATCACTTTATAAGTTTCATCTAGGTCTACTGATAGGCTGTTATTTAAATTTGCATTTATAGTTTTGATATTTTTTAAAAATTCATATTTATTTAAAAACTTTGAATATTTTAAAATATTCCTTTCATTAAAATTTAATTTAGAATTAAAATTTGATTTTAAATTAATGCCATTTTCTAAATTTAATCTTATATCTCCATCGAAAACACTTATATCTTCAATATTTCCAAAAATTTTTTTTATTAAAATATCATTTTTATCTGCAAAAAAGCTTAGACTTGTATCTTTAAGATATAAATTATCAATTAATTCTACTTTCAAATTTCTAACAGAACCTTTAGCAATAAAATCTTTTACTAATCCTTCTTTATTTAAAAAAATTTCTATTTCAGACATTACTTTTCCCCCTGTAATTCTATTATTTAATATACTTTTAAAATTTGATGGTTTGATAATAGTGGACAACTTATTTAGTTGATTAATATCTAATTCCTCTAAAGTAATATTTGTTTTATTAATTTTTGGTAAAGATTGAAATAATGATAAAAAGTCTACATAAATTTTAATATTCTTAACTGGAATATTTTTACTTCTAAAAGTTATCTTAGGGCTTTTCGTTTCTAAAAATAAACTTAATTCTTGTGGGTCAAGTTTAAACTTAATTTTTTCTAATTCTAAAATTATATTTTTTGACTCATAAACTTTATCAGAAATTAATTTATTGAACTTGTTTGTTTCAAACCCTATTAATGACAAAATAATGATAAAAAAAACAGATATAAAAATTAATAATAAAATTGGATAAAATAAAAATCTTTTCATTATTTATTTTTAATTCCTTCCTCTATAAACAAATCAATGTTTCCATCTAAAATACTTGAAGGGTTTGTGCTTTCTGTTTTATTTCGTAAATCTTTAACAAGTTGATATGGTTGCAATACATATGACCTAATTTGATGTCCCCAGCCTATATCTGTTTTCGTATTTAGCTCTTTTTGATTTTCTTCATCTTTTTTTTGCATCTCATGTTCATACAATCTGGCTTTTAACATTTTGTAACATGTCTCTTTATTTTTATGTTGAGATCTTTCATTTTGACATTGAACAACAATTTTTGTTGGAATGTGCGTAATTCTAACTGCGCTATCAGTTGTATTTACATGCTGTCCACCTGCGCCGCTTGATCTAAAAGTATCGATTCTCAGGTCCTTCTCATCAATTTTGATATTAATATCGTCCTCTACCACTGGATAAACCCATACACTCGCAAAACTAGTATGTCTTCTTGCACTACTATCGAAGGGTGAAATACGCACTAATCTATGAACACCTGACTCTGATTTCATTAATCCATATAGATAATCACCAGTTACTTTTACAATTGAGGACTTTATCCCTGCCTCTTCGCCTTTATGTTCGCTAATAATTTCATATCTAAAATTTTTTTTATCAAACCATTTCATATACATTCTACGAAGCATATCAGCCCAATCCTGACTTTCTGTTCCACCAGCGCCAGCATGAATTTCTAGATAAATATCGTAATCATCGTTTTCACCAGATAAAAAACAATTAATCTCATTGCTTTTTATTTCTTTTAAGATTTGTTCCGCTTTTTTGATACAATCTTGTAAAGTTTCTTCGTCTTTTTCTTGAGATGCTAAAATGTATAAATCTTTTAGATTGTTAATATCCTTGATTGATTTATTATAGGAGTTGAAAATTTGCTCAAAAATTTTTTTTTGTTTAACTGTTTTTTTTACTAACGATTTATCTTTCCAAAAATCTTTTTTTAAAGATATTTCTTCTAGCTCTTTAAGTTTTGTTGCAATATCTTCTTTATCAAAGATACCCCCTAATATTACTTAAAGATTTTTCTGTAATAATTAATATATTTTCAAAATTTTCCATTAGTAAAACTGCCTAAATTTGACTATTTTATCACGTCCATTTGTTAGTACTAAATTATTATTATTTATATTGTTAATATCTTCAAGTTTTAAAGCTTCGATAATTGAATTTTTTTCCCCAGGAGCTGATTTATTACCTGTATCGTAATTCAAAGAAGTAAGATAAATATTTTCTGGTATTTGAAATTCGCCAAAGTCTTCTTTGTAAAGAGCTTTTTCAACAAAGTCTTTAAAGATAGGTAGGGCGGCCTTAGAACCAGTTTCAAATTTTCCAAGTGTTCTTGGATTATCGTATCCAATGTAAACACCAATTACTAAATTAGAGGAAAAGCCTATAAACCATGCATCATAGTTGTCATTAGTTGTTCCAGTTTTTCCTGCTAATGGAACTTTGAGTGATCTCAATTTTTTTGCAGTCCCCCTTTTTACAGCTCCCTGTAAAATAGAATTCATTTGATAGGCGGTTTCTTCGCTCATAACTTTTTCGTTTTGATTTTCAATTTTTGGTAATTCAATTTTTTCTCCTATAAACTTGTCACAACCAATGCACTTTCTTTTTTTTTCATAGAAAATTGTTTTTCCTCTTCTGTCTTGTATTCTAGAAATTAATTTTGGTTCAATTTTTTTTCCTCCGTTTACAAACGGAGCATAGGCCGATGTCAAATTAATTAATGTGGTCTCTGCAGCGCCTAGTGAAACAGACAAAAGTTCTGGAATTTCATTATAAATATTGAGCTTTTTTGATAAGTCCAAAATTTCCTCTAATCCTAAAATTTTGGCTATTCTTACTGTCATCAAATTTCTCGAATACTCTATTCCTTTTCTTAACGTCGAAGGTCCATAAAATTTTTTACCATAGTTCTCTGGTTTCCAATTTTTTAATCCTACCCCTTGACTTTCTACAAAGGGGGCATCAAGAATAATTGAATTTGGAGCAAAACCTTTTTCTAATGCTGCAGCGTATACAATCGGTTTAAATGCTGATCCTGGTTGTCTTTTAGCTTGTGTAACTCTGTTGAATTCACTTGTTCTAAAGTTAAATCCACCAACTAGAGCCAACACTTCTCCTGAATAGGGGTCTAAAATAACAATTCCCCCATTAACTTTTGGATATTGTTTCAATAACCAATAATTTTTTTCTTTTTTAACAAATATGACATCACCCTTTTTATGAACCTCTTGAATAGATTTTTTTCTCGGAATTGACCATTTTATATTCTTTAATAACAAATTACCTTCTATTTTTTTTTCATTTTTTTTTATTATAATTTTTTTAAAATTTATCTCAGAATTATTAAGAGAAACAATTTCTGCAAAATGCCAGTTTAGCGTAGGATCAAGTTTATATCGTTCTATTTTTTTTTCCCAGTTTTTGTCTTTTATTTTATTTGTGATTGGACCTCTCCAACCTCTTCTTTGATCATAGTCTTCTATACCTTTTCTTAAAGATTTAAGAGCTTGAATTTGATAATCTATTTTAAGTGGAGTGCTTATACTTAAACCTTGGGAGTAAAGTTTTTCAAATCCATAAATATTTTTAACAGTTCGCCTTACTTCTTCTGTATAAGAATTTGCTTCATTTACAATTTCAATTTTTCTTTTTTTTAGTTTAAGTTTTGAGTCTTTAAATTGATTGAGTTGCGATTTTGAAATAAAATTGTTTTCTCTTAAGTTTTCAAGGACTAAATTTCTTCTAAATTTTGCTACTTCAGGATATTTATAAGGATTATATTTACTTGGAGCTTTAGGAAGTGCTGCTAATAACGCTGCATCAGGGTAATTCAGTTCTTTTATGGATTTATCAAAATATTCTAAACTAGCAGCAGCTATTCCATAAGTTCCTTGTCCTAAATAAATTTGGTTCAGATAAAGTTCAAGTATTCTTTCTTTTGAGTAAGCTCTTTCAATTCTAAACGCTAAAATTGCTTCTTTGACTTTTCTTTTAATTGAAACTTCATTAGTTAGTAAAAAATTTTTTGCAACTTGTTGGGTAATAGTCGATGCACCCTCTAATCTTTTATTTTGTGAAATATTGCTTATATTTTTTATCAATGCTCTTAAGATTCCTTTAGCGTCTATTCCTGGATGACTAAAAAAATTTTTATCTTCCGCAGATAAGAAAGAATTTACAACTTTTTCAGGAATAGATTCGTATGGAATAAACAATCTTTTTTCTATTGCATATTCTGCTATCAATTTATTATTCTCAGAATATACTCTGCTTGAAATTGGCGGCTGGTAATTAGATAATTTTTTATAATCAGGCAAGCCCACTGAAAAATACCATAAAGTTGAAAAGGAAAATAATAGTAAAGTTGCAAAAAAAATGATTAAGAATTTAATTGAAAAATTGAGAAATTTAAGCATTAGTGTAATTTATAATAACAATTCTGACTATCTTTAGGCATGAGTTCATTTAAATCGTTTATTTATGTATAAAATTGTATAAAATGACATTAATGAAAAATTCAAAAATATCAATTTATAAAAATTTCAAAGGAATTCTTAAAAAATGGAAAAAAACTTATATATCGATGCTTCGCATCCAAATGAAACACGTATTGTTCTTAAATCTAATAATGCAATTGAAGAGTACGAGTTTGAAGATAAAAACAACTTAAATTTTAAAAACAATATTTATCTAGCTACAATAAGCAGGGTTGAGCCTTCTCTTCAGGCAGCTTTCGTAAATTTTGGGAGAGACCGACATGGGTTTCTGGCTTTTAATGATATTCAATCAGACTATTATCAAGTCCCATCTGAGGATAAAGAAAAAATTAGAATTGCAGAGGAAAAAATTAGAGAAGAATTAAAAATCAAAACAATTGAGACAAATCAAGATACTTCACAGAATGAAAATAAGGATGATAAAATTGAAATTAATGAAAACCAAAATGACAAAGAAAATACTAAACAAGAGTATCGTGAAAAAATAAAGTCTTCTTATGGTATTAAAAGATATAAAATACAAGAAGTAATTAAGCCGGGCCAGGTAATATTAATTCAAGTTATTAAAGAGGAAAGAGGACAAAAAGGTGCTGCTTTAACAACATTTATCTCTTTAGCCGGAAAATATATGGTTCTAATGCCTAACACACCAAAAGGAGGTGGTATTTCAAGAAAAATTTTCAATTCATCTGACCGTCAAAAAATAAGAAAAATTTTAAATGAGATTGATATTCCAAATAGTATGGGAGTAATTGTGCGGACAGCTGGAGCAAATAAAACTAAAAATGAAATTGAAAAAGATTTTCAAAATACTTTAAAAACTTGGGAAGAGATTAAAGAAAAAGCTCTTAACTCTAACGCCCCATCTTTAGTGTATGAAGAGGGTGATATAATAAAAAGAACTCTTAGAGATACCTATGATAACGATACAAAAAATGTTTACGTTGAAGGTAACGAAGCTTACCAAAAAGCTAAAAAATTTATGAAAGAATTAATGCCTAAAAATGCAAAAAATATTAAGAAATACAGAGGAAAAATACCTCTTTTTCATGATGCCAAGATTGAAAAAGATTTAACAAATATTTATGAACCAACGGTAAAACTAAAATCAGGTGGATATATTGTAATAAATCCAACAGAAGCTTTGGTTGCGATTGATATAAATTCCGGACAGTCTACTAAACAAATTAATATTGAAAAAACAGCTTTAAATACCAATTTAGAGGCTGCCGAAGAAATTGCTCACCAAATCAAATTAAGAGACCTTTCTGGTTTAATTGTAATTGATTTTATTGATATGTTGAATTTTTATAATAGAAGAATAGTTGAAAAAAAAATGAGAGAAAGCATCAGGAAAGATAGAGCTAGGATTCAAATAGGTAGAATAAGTAATTTTGGGCTTCTTGAAATGACTAGACAAAGATTACGGGAAGGTTCAATTAAATGGGAAACGCAATTATCTCTTTCTTCTTTTTCTCAAAAAATTTTGAAAAAGATTCAATATTTGGCTTTTACTGAAAAAGTAAAGACTGTAAATACTTATGTCCCTGAAAAGGTAAAGACATATATAGAAAATAATTTGTTGGATGAACTGAAATATTTTCAAAAAAAGTACTTATTTGATATCAAAATATTATCAGACAGCAAATTTATTTTACCTGAGTATAAAATTGATTTATTAAATAAGTCAAAAAAACTGATTAATTCTTTTGAAAATATTAATACAATTATTAAAACAAAAAAAATCAAACGTAATATTAAAGATAAAAATAAAGATGCAACAAAATCAAAAGAAAAAATTAAAAAAACTAAATCAAGAAAAACAATTAAAACTCTTTGGGTTAGGAAAAAAAAGAAAAACTAAATTAATCCTTTAGTCGGAGAACTTGATGTTGCAAAATAATTCTTACTCATTCTTCCTGCTAAATAAGAATTCCTTCCTGATATCACTGCATCTTTAAAAGCCCTAGCCATTAAAATTGGTTTTTTTGCATTTGCAATTGCACTGTTAATTAAAACACCATCACACCCCAACTCCATAGCAATTGTAGCATCAGATGCGGTGCCTATTCCAGCATCAACTATAACTGGTACCTTAGACTGTTTAATAATCAAAGATATATTTACTTTATTTTGTAATCCTAACCCGGAGCCAATAGGAGATGCTAAAGGCATGATTGCCGAAGCTCCACTGTCTTCTAATTTCTTTGCTAGCAATGGGTCGTCTGTGCAATAAACCATAACTTTAAAACCCTCTTTAACAAGTGTCTTCGTTGACTTAAGTGTTTCAATCATATTTGGGTATAGGGTTTTTTTATCTCCTAAAACTTCAAGCTTTACCAATTTCCAGCCTCCCATCTCTCTAGCTAATCTTAAAGTTCTTAAAGCCTCCTCTGAATTAAAACATCCTGCGGTGTTAGGTAAAAAGATAATTTTTTTTGGATTTATATAGTCGGTTAACATAGGTTTTTTTTTATCTAAAATATTTACTCTTCTTACAGCTACAGTGACCATATCTGCTCCTGAAGCTTTTATAGCTTTTGCAGTTTCTGAAAAGTTTTTATATTTTCCAGTACCAACTATTAATCTTGATCTAAGAGATTTTCCTGCAACCCTTAAAATGTCTTTTTTCAATTTATCCACCGCCTATAAAATGTACAATTTCTACTTTGTCATTGTTTTTTAAAAATTTTTTCTTAAAATTAGCTTTAGAAATTATTACACCATTATGTTCAATCGCAACTTTTTTATTAATCAATTTGTATTTTTTTAAAAGATCCAGCAAAGAAGAGTTTGATTTAATTAATACTTTTTTTCCATTTAATTGTATTTTTGCCATAATTAAGTTATTCAATATTGAGATTTATGAATAAAATTATAATTCTTAATGGTCCAAACCTCAACCTTTTAGGTGAAAGAGAAAAAAACCAATATGGAAATTTTTCCCTGGAGGATATTGAAAAAATTTGCACTGATTATGCAAATAAAAATGATATTAAATTGAGCATGTACCAATCAAATATTGAGGGAGAATTAGTCAACCAAATTCAAATTTCTAGAAAAAATCAAGATGGACTAATTATTAATGCTGGAGGGTATACTCATACTTCAGTTGCAATCCTTGATGCTTTAAAAATATTAAAAATTCCAATAATTGAATTGCATATCAGCAACATATATAATAGAGAAGATTTCAGACATAAGTCTTTAATAAGTAGAATTGCTAAAGGAGTAATTTGTGGATTTGGAGCTGAAGGGTATTTAATGTCCTTGAACGCAATGAAAAAATTTTTAGAACGATGAAAATTGATAAAAAATTAATAAAAGAACTTGTAGAAAATTTAAAAGAATTCGATTTAACGGAACTAGAATACCAAGAAGGTCAAACAAAAGTTAAAGTGTCAAAAGCAGCTAGGGGTATAGAAAAGATTAAAACTAGCACAGTAGCCCCTCAAAATAAAGCAGTGCTCAAATCTTCTGATGATAGTGAAGGAGTCAGAGTGAAGTCTCCAATAATCGGAACAGCTTACTTAGCTCCCGAGCCAGGAGCTAAAAAATTTGTTGAAGTAGGCGATAAAATTAAAAAAGGTCAAACAGTAATGATTGTTGAAGCAATGAAAACCATGAATCACGTACCTTCAACTGCAGATGGGGAAGTTAAAAAAATTTTAATCGAAGATGGCCAACCTGTTGAGTTTGGTCAAACTTTAATTCTTCTAAAATAATTTAAATGTTCAAAAAAGTTTTAATAGCTAACAGAGGTGAAATAGCTGTCAGAGTAATTAGGGCGTGTAAAGAATGGGGAATCAAAACAGTTGCTGTTCACTCAAATGTTGATGCTGAAGCTATGCACGTTAGGCTAGCAGATGAAAGTGTATGTATAGGTTCACATAAACCACAAAATAGTTATTTAAATATTTCCTCTATAATGTCTGCAGTTGATTTGACTGGAGCAGAGGCAATTCACCCAGGTTATGGTTTCTTATCAGAAAATGCAAAATTTTCAGAAATAGTTAACAAACATGGAATTAAGTTTATTGGACCTAGTGCAGATATTATCTCAAAAATGGGAGATAAAATTGTAGCAAAACGAATAGCTAAAAAAAATGGTCTTCCTGTGATCGAAGGATCTGAGGGAGGAGTAAAATCATTAGCTGAAGCTAAATCAATATGTAAAGAAATAGGATACCCGGTATTAATTAAAGCTGCAGGTGGTGGAGGCGGTAAAGGAATGAAAATTGTTGAAGAAGAAAAAAATTTGGAAACCTTATTTCTAACTGCGAAATCAGAAGCGAAGAAATTTTTTAATAATGATGAGCTGTACATTGAAAAATATTTTAAAAATCCTCGACACATTGAGGTGCAAATTATGTCTGGTAAAAACAAAACAGTTCAACTTGGTGAAAGGGACTGCTCTGTTCAGAGACGACATCAAAAATTAATTGAAGAAACTCCAAGTCCAGTATTGACAGAAGAGCAAAGAAAAGATCTTCTTGAAAAAACTGTTAAAATGGTTGAGCAAATAAATTATGAGGGCGCAGGAACAGTTGAGTTTATTTATGAAAATGGGAAATTTTATTTTTTAGAAATGAATACAAGAGTTCAAGTTGAGCATCCTGTTACTGAAGTGCAAACCGGGATTGATATAGTCAAGGAACAACTTTGGATAGCTTTTACTGGTGATACTGCTTTAAAACAAAGTGATATTAATCCTAGAGGACATACTATCGAATGTAGAATTAATGCAGAGAATCCTGCCTTAGATTTTCAACCAAGCCCTGGAACAATTAGTGTTTGTCATCAACCCTCTGGTTTTAGAACTAGAGTTGATGGTTCTATTTTTCAAGGATGTAAAATTACACCTTATTACGATAGTTTAATCGCTAAAGTTATTTGTAAAGGAAGAAATAGAACTGAAGCTATTCAAAGAACTTTAAGATCTTTAGATGAATTTGTACTAGAAGGAATTACTACCACTATCGATTTACATAAAAAAATTCTAAATCATAAAAAATTTGTGTCATCTGATTTTGATACTAATTGGCTTAGAAAAGAGAAGTTTTATTAAACTTTACTACAATTTAATAATTGTAAATCATAAATTGCATGATCAAAAGGTGTTAAATTAGGGTCCGAGGCAAACGTCCAGCCATTAAATATAAATACTTTTTCATTATCATTTTTTGTTAAATCTTTTACTTGCATATATGCGACACTATCCAATTTATTATTTACTTTTACCTTGCCGCATTTTAAAATTTTAATCTCTAGAGGACCAAATAATTTGCTCTCATTTAAATTCACAATAAATTCAGATGATTTTGCAGTTATTTTATCAAGACCAATCATTACAGCTTGAGATGACTTTAAATTTTTTTCACCTTTTTTTTCTTTAAATTTTTTATTTTGAGTAATATTCTCTGACTCCTCTTCCAGTTCTTCAAAACTTGGTTTAATCTCTTCAATATTAAGTAAGGGAGTAGATATTATTTTTTCTTCTGAAAAAGTATGTTTATTTGTAATAAATAATATTGATAAAATAAGGAATACTTTATTTCCAAGTCTCATATTTTTTCTTAATTTCATTTTTTCTGATTTTGACTGGTTTGAAACTATTATTAGTACCAGTCTGATTTTCCAAATGTTTTTTCTGCCAAGAGTGTTTTGAGTCTTTGCCATCTGGTATTTTATCAATCGTGTGATGTATCCATAAATACCAATCAGATGTAATTTTAGTTGCCTCTATATTATTAGAATAAACAACCCACCTTTCATCGCTTTTACTTTTATAATACCTATTTCCATACTCGTCTGAACCAACAAATTTTCCAAAAAAAAGAGTTTTTAAAAATGTCCCAAAAGTTTGTTTATTCCACCACGTAAAAATTATTTTTAAGCTCATATTAAAATTTTAAATCCACACAATTTTCAATTGTATAAATAAATAATAGACACCTTATACAATTAATATATATCTAAATAAAGAGATTCCTGGAATTTTTATGAAAAAATATATTGTTGAAACTTACTATACATGCACGTTCAAGACAGTTCATTCTTTAAACAATTTAAATGAGTCAGAACTTAAAAAAATTGATCAAAGAACTGATGGTGAAGTAAAAGTTATAGATGTGAAACTAAATAACAGAAAAACTAAAAAAATTAGCGGAAAAAATGATAATAAATCAAATGATGCTAGCCTAGATAAAAATTTGACAAAAAATTTCAAGGCTAAAATCAGTACATCGAATAATGTATCAAGTCATGAGAAAGTTAGTCAAAAAATCAAAAATAATGATAGATTTAAAATGCCTGACAGACGAAAAGGATATATCCAAAAAGCTCAAATTGGAGACCATAAAGTTTATCTTCATACAGGTGAGTATGATGATGGAAAAATCGGAGAAATATTTATAGATACTAATAAAGAAGGGGAATTAGTAAAAGCTATGATGAATAATTTTGCAATAGCCATTTCTCTAGGTTTACAGTATGGCGTACCGCTTGATGAATATGTTGATGCTTTTATCGATACGAAATTTGAACCATCAGGAAATGTAATAGGAAATGACAGAATACTAAGTGCATCCTCAATTCTTGATTATGTTTTTAGAGAGCTTGCAATCTCTTACTTAGGAAAAGAGGAATTAGCTCATACGCCCTCGATAGCAAGTACAAAAAATATAGATACGAAAAGTGAAGACGACAAATTTTTAAAAATTGTTAAGAATATAACTTCAAAAGGTTTTGTAAGAAGCAATTATGAGGAAAAATTAGTAGATCTTTCAGATGTAAGAATAAATTTAAAAACAAAAAACTAATTATTTTTAATATCCTTTTTAATACTTAATTCTTTTAATTGATTATCATCTACCTCGGAGGGAGCTTGCATCATTAAATCTTGGGCATTTTGATTCATTGGAAAAAGAGTCACCTCTCTTATGTTCTCTTTATCTGCAAGCAACATAACTATTCTATCTATACCCGGTGCAATACCTCCATGCGGAGGAGCTCCGTAACTTAATGCATTAATCATACCGCTAAACTTTTCATTTACCTTTTTTTTACTGTATCCCGCCACAGAAAATAATTTGTACATTAATTCAGGAATATGATTTCTTATAGCTCCAGATGATAATTCAATACCATTACACACTATATCATATTGATATGCTTTTATATCTAAAGGTTTATCAAAATTTAATTCTTTTAAATTTCCCTGCGGCATAGAAAATGGGTTATGACTAAATATAATTTTTTTTGAACTTTCATCAAACTCAAACATTGGGTAATCAATAATCCAACAAAAAGCAAAAGTATCTTTTTCTATAATATCTAAATCTTTTGCAATTTTGTCTCTAGCTGATGCAAGGATTTTTTCAATTTCTTGCTCTTTACCGCATGCTAGAAAAATGCTGTCACCTATTTCAGCATTACAAACTTTCATAATTTCTTTTATTGAGGTCTCACTGAAAAATTTACCAATTGGGCCTTTTCCTTTGAGCTCTTTTTCTCGTTCTAAAGTAAAATACGCTAAGCCAGATGCACCTTGTTCTTTGGCCCATTTGTCAATGTTATCAAAAAAACTTCTTGGTTTATCTTTAGTATTTTTTGTAATTATTGCTCTGACAATTGATCCTTTTTCGACTGATTTTTTAAATATATCAAATTTTACATCTGGCCTTTTAAATATTTCAGTTATAGTTTTAATAACTAAAGGATTTCTCAAATCTGGCTTATCTGTTCCATATTTTTCCATTGCTTCTTTAAAAGGTATCCTTGGAAATTTTATATTTGATATTTTTTTTGTAGAAAATTTTTTAAACAGGTTAACCATTAATTTTTCAACAACATTAAAAACGTCCTCTTGTTCAACAAAAGACATTTCTAAGTCTAATTGATAAAATTCACCCGGGCTTCGATCTGCTCTAGCATCTTCATCTCGAAAGCACGGAGCTATCTGGAAATATTTGTCAAAACCAGATACCATAATAAGTTGTTTAAATTGTTGTGGAGCTTGAGGTAGCGCATAAAATTTACCTGGGTTCAGTCTACTGGGCACTAAAAAATCCCTAGCTCCTTCCGGGCTAGATGAAGTTAAAATTGGAGTTTGATATTCCAAAAAACCTAATTTTATCATTTCGGTTCTTATAAAAGATATTATGTTAGATCTTAATATTATATTTTTATGCATCTCATCTCTTCGCAAATCGAGAAACCTGTACTTTAATCTAATCTCCTCTGGATAATCTTGTTCTCCAAAAACCGGCATTGGTAATTCTAGTGAATTAGATAAAATTTCTACATGCTGAATAACAATTTCAATTTTTCCTGTTTTTAAATCTAAGTTTTCTGTTCCGCTTGATCTTTTTACTACTTTACCTTTTATTTTAAGAACCGTTTCTGGTTTTGATCTCTCAAGTATTGGAAAGAAACTATTTTTATTTTCAATAACACATTGTGTAATTCCATAATGATCTCTCAAATCAATAAAAAGTAAATTTCCATGATCCCTTTTTCTATGTAACCATCCAGAAAGATGGACAGTTTGATCAATTTCCTTTTCGCTCAATTCTGAACAATTATGTGTTCTATATTTATTCATTGGTCTAGTACTTTTTTTATTAGATTAATATTAATTGATTTTCCAGTGGATAAAGACAATTCATCGAGTTCTTTCAGAAATTTAAACATTTTTTCGTAAGATCTTTCTACATTATTTATTATGAAGTCTGAGACTTTAGGGTTTACACTTATCTGCTTATCGGACAAAGTTTTTGATATAATTACCTTTAAAAGATCATCAGTTGGTAATTCTATACCTATATAAACAAAACTATTTATTCTAGATTGAAGATCTCGTAAATTAAAATTAATACTTTTAATTGATTGAGTAGAGTTTATTAATACATAGTTTTCAAGTTGTTTTGATTGATTTAAGATTGAATAAAATAACTTTTCTTCAATATTATTATCAAAGCTATCAATTATTAAACAATCCAGAGTACTTAAATCTTTTATTATTTGATCACTAATATTTTTTGCGTCTACTAATTTTATTCTTTGTATTTTTTTTTCTAAAATTTTTGTTAAATGAGTTTTTCCTGAGCCGGTTGCACCAAAAATATTCAACCATTTTCCAGGCCAAGTAGGCCAACTTTCAATTAATTTATATGCAGAAAAATTATTGCTTGAAACAAAAAAATCTTGATCATAATATTTTTTCGAAAAGGGAAATTTAAATATAAGTTGACTCATTTTATAATGATCTAATTATCCAGCTTTCATTTACTAATTCCAAATTAATACTCTTTTTTTTTAATTGTTGTATTATTTTATCTAATTTACCTAAATACTTTATTCTTAAATTTATATAATCTTTATTAAATTCCTGAACGTAAACATTCTCTATTAAATCAATTTTTTTTATTATTGAATTTAGTTCAACAAAATTAGTTTTTTTACTTAAATACATTTGTACATTTAAAAAAGACGGTGTTCCAATATCTATTAAGTTTTCAGGAGGCAGGAAAAGTTTTAAGGAATGAAAAAGTTAATTCCACAGACGAATTTCTTGTAAAAAAAAGAGATCCACTTATTTTACCACCTGATTTCGAGGACCTGCCAAAGCCAGATTCAAGAATAGAGAACAAAAAAGAGAAAAAAAATACTTTAAAGAAGATTTTGAACGCATCTAATGAGGAAACCTCATCAAAAAATTCATCTTCTTCAACTGAAAAAACAATACTTAATAGAATAAGAAATTGATAAATATTCATTTTTCATCAAAAAAAAATAAAAAAAAATTTCAAAAAAAGTCATTTGATAATTTCAATAAGTTGATAACAAATATAAATAAAGATATTTCAAATTCTTCGAAAACGTTAAACATTTTAAATACAAAATTTAAATTTAATTTTAATCTTAAGGATCTAAGGAGATTTAAAAAATTTAATACCGTTGCAATAATAGGAATGGGAGGATCTATACTTGGCGCGGCAGCAATTTATGATTTTTTAAAATTCAAAATTAAAAAAAAATTTTATTTTTTTGATAATTTAGATCAAGACAGCATTCAAGAAATAAAGCAAAATGAGAATTTAAATAAAGTTCTTTTTCTTATAATCTCTAAGTCAGGTAATACCATTGAGACTTTAAGTAATGCTTTTTCTTTGGGTGTGTTAAATAAAAATTCTAAGAATATTATAGTTATAGCTGAGAGAAAAAATAATTTATTATTTTCTTTATCAAAAAAACTTAACTTATTCTTTATCGAGCACAAAAAACACGTAGGCGGAAGGTACTCAGTGCTGTCTGAAACAGGTGTCATCCCAGCTTATTTGATGGGCTTAAATATTGAAAAACTAAGATCTAATATTCAAAAATTTCTTAAGGGAAAAAATAAAATTATTCTAAGAAACAACGTAATAAAATTAGCAAGTTTTATGAGTTCAAAAAAATTTAATAATCTAATTTTTCTTAATTACATACCTCAACTAGAAAAGTTTCTTTATTGGTGCCAGCAATTAATTGCAGAAAGTTTAGGTAAAAATAAACTTGGTTTTTTACCAGTAGTTTCAAATGCTCCCAAAGATCATCATAGTCTTTTACAACTTTATCTTGATGGCCCAAAAGATAAATTATTTACCATTTTTAGTTATGAAGGAAAATTAAAAAAAAAAACTAAATTCAATATGCTTGTAAAAGAGGAAAATTTTTTAAATAAAAAAAGTTTAAGTGAAATTAAAATTGCCCAAAAAAATGCTTTAATAAAAGTTCTTAAAAAAAAGGATATTCCTTTTCGAGAATTTAAATTTAAAAAAATAGATGAAACTATTTTGGGTGAATTATTTTCCTATTTTATAGTTGAAACAGTTTTAATTGGAAAACTTCTCAAAATTGACCCTTTTAATCAGCCTGCTGTTGAAGAAGTAAAAATATTAACAAAAAAATTTCTCAGCAAAAAAAACCAAAAATAATTTTTGATCTTCCATAAATTTTGTAATTAATTACGTTAATTAGATTATCAAAATTATCAATAGTTTTTTTTTCTCTATGCAGAACAATCAGATGTTTCGATTTATAAATTTCGCCTTTTTTCATAGTTTTTAATACATTAAGAAAATCATTTTCAACAAAAGGAGGATCCAAGAAAATCAAATCAAATTTTTTTTTTATCATTGTTTCGTTCTTTAAAAAATTTTCTACCCGATCGGATATAACCAAAGCTTTTTCTTTTATGGATAATTTATTTAAATTTTCTTTAAGAATATTTGAAGAGCTTTTATCCTTTTCAATAAATGTAACTTTTCGTGCACCCCTTGAAATACATTCTATTCCAAATGAACCAATGCCAGAGTATAGGTCTAGAATATTAGAATTTTTAATTTCTATGTTAAAAGAATTTGAGTGTTTTAAAATATTAAAAATATTTTCTCTAACAATATCTTTAAGAGGTCTTGTTTGTAAGTTTTTTACAAAGTCAATTGATTTACCTTTTAATTTCCCGCTTATAATTCTCATTTTACAATTACTCTCCAACCTATATCTTTTCGGTAAAATCCCCCTTTCCAATTAATTTTTCGAATAATAGAAATTATTTTTTGTCTGATAGTTGAAAAATTTTTACCAATTGAAGTTACATTTAACACCCTTCCTCCATTTGATATAATTTGACCCTTTTTGATTTGTGTTCCGGCTTGATATATGAAATCATTTTTTAACAATTTAATTTTATTAAAGTTTTTAATTTTTACATTTTTTTTATATTTACCAGGATAACCTTTAGAGCATAATACTATTGTCATACATTTTTCTTTTATCCATTTTATTTTTAGATTTTTTAATTCATTATTAATTGTGCTTATAAAAATTTTTACAATATCTGTTTTTAATCTTGGAATTATAACCTGACATTCTGGATCACCCATTCTAATATTATATTCAATTAGATATGGTTCATTTTTTTTAATCATCAAACCCACATATAAAAAACCAGAGTAAGGATTCCCAATTCTTTTAAGAGCAGATAATGTTGGTTTAATTATTTTATTAATTATTTTTTTTTCCAGTTTTTCATTAATGATTGGAGCTGGAGAGTACGCTCCCATACCACCAGTATTAGGTCCTTTATCATTTTCAAAAACACGCTTATGATCTTGGGCTGAGCCAAAAAACTTAAAATTATTTCTATCTACGATAACAAAATAACTAGCCTCTTCTCCTGATAAAAATTCTTCTAAGACAACTTTATTTGATGATTTAAACTTCCCTTTAAATATTTCAAATGACGTTTCTAAAACTTGTTTTCTTGATTTACAAATCTTAACCCCTTTTCCAGCAGCTAATCCGTCGGCCTTAACAACTATTGGAAGTTTACAAACATCCAAAAAATTATAAATTTGATGTTTATTTTTACAAATTTGAAACTTTGCTGTTGGAATATTATTTTTTTTGCAAATCATTTTCATAAAAGCTTTTGAACCTTCAAGCTTTGCAGCATATTTACTTGGCCCAAACACTTTGATTTTATTCTTTTTTAAAAAATCAACGATCCCTTTTACCAATGGTTCCTCAGGTCCGACGATTATTAAATCAATTTTATGTAATTTTATTAAACCGAGTATTTTCTGAAAATTCAATATATCGACACTAATATTAGTAGCTATTTTTGCAGTTCCTGGATTGCCTGGGAAACAAAAAATTTTTTGTACTAATTTAGACTCATGCATCTTTTTGCATAAAGCATGCTCTCTACCACCACTACCAATTAATCCAATATTCATAATGAAATATATATTGTATATTTTATTGATGGGTAAAAAAAAAGCTAAACTTATTTTTAAACACAACTATTTTGAAGTAGTAGAAGATGGTGATCACGTCTTATGTGCAATATCTGGTAAAGAAATTCAATTAGAGAATTTAAATTATTGGAATGTAGATTTACAAGAAGCATATTTTTCTCCAATTGAAGTCAATGAGAGATATAAAAATAAAAAAAATTAATTTATTTCCACCTATTATGTGTCCAGATCCATTGTTCTGGATTTTTAATGATCATTTTTTCTAAAATTTTATTTAAAGCAATTGTCAAATCTATTTTATTTTTGAACGTATCTGGTCTAATTTTATTTTGAAATTCAATTACAAAATTGTCATCTTTATTTCTCTCAATTAAGACAGGGATGATATCTAAATTAAATTTAATCGATAGTTGAGCTGGTAAAGAGGTTGTTAAAGCCGGCTCGTCGAAAAAATCTATTCTTTCTCCCTCACTTACTCTTTGATCAATCATAAGGGCTATAGAATGTTTTTTTTTGATATAATCAATTGACTCCCTTACACCATTAATACCTTTTCTAATTTGATTTTGGCAAACGTATTTTTTTCTTAGGTATTCCATAAAAGGATTTAAAAATAAATTATTAAGCGGCCTATAAATTGTTGCTAACGGAATATTTTTTTTTGTTATTTCCATAGACATCAATTCAAAATTTGCAAAATGACCTGAAATAAAAATTACTGGTTTTTTCTTTTCAACTATTTCAGCTAAATTTTCTTCTCCTTTAAAAGTAATATGAGT
>CACAWM010000005.1 GCA_902536205.1 uncultured Pelagibacteraceae bacterium
AATAAATAATTTTTTAGATAAAAATGATGTAGCTATTGTACCTGGTTTCCAAGGAATTTCTAAAACAGGAGATATAACAACTATTGGAAGAGGAGGTTCTGACGCTACAGCAGTAGCAGTTGCTAAAATTTTTAAAGCTGATACCTGCGAAATATACACAGACGTTGATGGAGTATATTCTACAGATCCAAACAAAATACCAGTTGCAAAAAAAATTGATAAAATTTCTTTCGATGAAATGTTAGAATTATCCTCGTTAGGAGCAAAAGTAATGCAATCATCTGCTGTTCAAACTGCCATGATGTACGATATCCCTCTCGAGGTAAAATCTACATTTACTGAAAGAAAAGGAACAAAAATTTTTAGTCAAGAAAATATTGATTATACAAAAAGTGTTACAGGGGTAGCTTACTCTAAAGATGATGCAAAAATAACTATTACAGGTGTGGAGGATAGACCAGGAGTGGCTGCAAATATATTCGAGCCTCTTAATAAAGCTCAAATTAACGTAGATATGGTTATTCAAAATATTTCTTCTGATGCTAAAACAACAGATATTACTTTTACTGTAAAAAGGAATGATGTTCAAAAAAGTTTACAGATATTAAAGGCTAAAAGTGAGATTAAATATAAAGAAATTATTAAAAACGAGAAAGTTGCTAAAGTTTCAATTGTTGGTGCGGGAATGGTTTCAACACCAGGTGTTACCTTTAGAATGTTTAGAGCTCTATCAGATGAAAATATAAATATATTAGCGATATCAACTTCTGAAATAAAACTTTCAGTAATAATTGATGAAGAAAAAATTTTAAAAGCTATAAAAAAATTACATACAATTTTTGAATTAGATTAATATGGAAGTAAGACCTCACAGAATAATCAAACGAAAAGTTACAAAAAAAATACAAGTTGGTAACGTAAGTGTTGGAGGCGACTCACTTATTAGTGTTCAATCTATGACTAATACTTTAACTACAGATATAAAAGGTACTGTTAATCAAATTAACTCCTTAAAGGAGGCTGGAGCTGATATTGTAAGAGTCTCTTGTCCTGATGAAGGTTCTACAAGAGCACTTAAAAAAATTATAAAGGAGGTTACAGTTCCAATTGTTGCAGATATTCATTTTCATTATAAAAGAGCCATTGAAGCTGCAGATATGGGTGCAAGTTGTTTAAGAATAAATCCAGGAAACATTGGCGACAATAAAAAAATTTTAGAAGTAATTAAAGCTGCTAAATACAATAATTGCTCTATGCGGATTGGTGTTAATGCTGGATCACTCGATAAAACTTTGTTGGAAAAATATAAAGAACCTTGCCCAGAAGCTTTAGTTGAAAGCGCTCAACAAAATATTAGACTTTTAGAGGATAATAATTTTTTTAATTTCAAAATAAGTGTAAAATCTTCAGATATTTTTTTAACTGTAAAAGCATATAAAAAATTATCTGATATCTGCGATTACCCTTTACATCTTGGAGTAACAGAGGCAGGAGGTTTGTTTACTGGAAGCATTAAGTCTTCCATAGGTATCGGGCAACTTCTGATGGAAGGAATCGGTGATACAATAAGAGTTTCTTTATCATCAGACCCTGTAGACGAAGTAAAAGCAGGTTTTGAAATACTTAAATCTCTAGGTGTTCGATCTAGAGGAGTAAATATTATTTCTTGTCCATCTTGCGCTAGGCAAGCGTTTCCAGTTATTGAGACAGTAAAATTGTTAGAAAAAAAATTAGCGCATATAAAAAAACCAATAAATCTTTCAATAATTGGATGCGTAGTTAATGGACCGGGTGAAGCTGCTCAAACAGAAATTGGTTTGACCGGTGGAGGACAAGATAATAATCTTCTTTATTTGTCCGGAATACCTCATGAAAAAGTTCCAAGTTCAGAAATTATTGACAAAGTCGTAAAACTTGTTGAAGAAAAAACTAAAGATTAAAACATTATTATGGTTCCTATAGAAAAAGTAAAAGATATTATATCAAAACACGATATTTTAGAAAAAGAGCTCGCATCAGGAAATATCGACTCAAAGTTATTTGCAAAAAAGTCTAAAGAATATTCTAGCCTGGGAGAAATTATAGAAATTGCAAAAAAGTACATAAGTTTTGAAAATGAGAAAAAAGACTTATTAAATATGGTACAAGACAAATCAAATGATCAAGAGATTATAGTTTTAGCTCAAAAAGACCTCGATGAATTAATTAAAAAAAAAGAAAAATATGAAAATGATTTGAAACTTTTTTTATTACCAAAAGATGAGGATGATAACAAAAATGCTATTGTAGAAATAAGGGCAGGGACTGGAGGTTTAGAAGCATCTCTTTTTTGCTCTGATCTATTCAAGATGTACGAAAAGGTTTGTTCAAAAAAAAAATGGAAATTAGAAATAATAAATATTTCAAAGAGTGAAGCAGGTGGATTTAAGGAAGTTATTTTTTTAGTTAATGGAACTAATATTTACTCGTATTTGAAATATGAGTCTGGTGTTCATAGAGTTCAAAGAATTCCTGAAACAGAAACACAAGGAAGAGTCCATACATCTGCAGCAACTGTAGCAGTTTTACCCGAAGCAGAGGATGTTGATATAGAAATTAAAGAGTCTGATTTAAGAATTGATGTCTTTAGAGCTGGTGGACCTGGCGGTCAATCTGTAAATACAACTGACAGTGCTGTCAGGATAACGCATATTCCAAGTGGAGTGGTTGTGAGCCAACAAGACGAAAAATCACAGCACAAAAATAAAGCAAAAGCACTAAAAATTTTAAGGTCTAGAGTTTATGAAGCGGAAAAGAGAAAAAAAGATCAAGAGAGATCTGATAATAGACGTAATCAAATAGGATCTGGAGATAGATCAGAAAGAATACGCACTTATAATTTTCCACAAGGACGAGTTACCGATCACAGAATTAATTTAACATTACATAAGTTAGATGAATTCTTAAGTGGAGAAATTCATGAAGAAATGAATCAAGAATTAAGATTAAAGGAACAAAATTTAAAACTAGATAATTTAAAAACATGAATATTTTAGAAATGATTAAAATCGGATCTAATTTTCTTAGAGAAAATAAAATACGATCTCATATTTTAGACTCAGAAATATTATTATCCAAGACTTTAAAAAAAACTAGAGAAGAAATACTCATAAATTTAAATCAAAAGATAGGAAGAAAAGATAAATCAGTATTTGAAAATTATTTATACAGAAGATCAAAAAATGAACCGATAGCATATATTTTAGAAGAGAAAGAATTTTGGAGTAAAAAATTTTATGTATCTAGAGATACATTAATACCTAGACCTGAAACAGAGTTACTAGTTGATAAATTATTAAAAAATTTCAATAATAAGAAAATTACGATTTTAGATATAGGAACTGGTTCTGGTTGTATACTTCTTAGTTTATTAAGTCGACTTAAATTTTCCTCTGGTATGGGTGTAGATATCTCAAAAAAAGCAATTTTAATAGCTAGAATGAATGCAAAAAAACACCAACTGTCACATAGAGTTCAGTTAATAAATAAATCGTTCGAGAAAATACACAACAAAAGATTTGATGTAATTGTATCTAACCCACCATATATAAATACGAGAAATATAAAAAATTTAAGTGAAGATATTAGAAGATATGAACCTAGAATGGCCTTAGATGGAGGAAATGATGGGCTTGACCTTATAAGAAAAGTTATCTACAAATCCAATGAAATCTTAAAGATTAATGGAACGCTTGCCTTAGAAATTGGCAATGAGCAAATAAAAAAAGTTTCAAAAATTTTAATTAATAATAATTTTAGAGTTAAAAGTACTATTAAAGATTATAAAAATAATATTAGATGTATATTAGCTAATCATATTTAAATGAACAACAATAGAAGAAGAAATTTCAGGTCAAGACCACAAAAAAATAATTTTAGAAGAAGAAGCGGTTCTTTAAGTACGGGTGCTTCTAACTCATTAAGTAACAACGGAAATATTAATTTTAATAGAAATGGATCAATGAATAATATCCATAATGTTGAAAAGACAATGCAAAAATATCAACAACTTGCTAAAGACGCTCAAAGCAATGGAGACCCAGTTCTTTCACAGAATTTTCTTCAACATGCAGATCATTATTTAAGAAGATTAAATGAATTAAATGAAAAAAGAGAAAACTTAAACGAAAAAACTTTGTCTGAGGAAAAATCATTACTAAAAGAAGAAACAACAGAAAAAAAAAACCAGTTATCAACTAATTAATTATCTTAATTCCGCCAATCTTAAATCTATTTTAATTCTATCAAGTTCAAATTGCTGTCTTTCCTCACCTTTAAGAGTTTTACCTGAAGGAAGTTTTAATCTCTGAGAATTTACTTTTTTACCATTTACGATTACTTCATAATGTAAATGAGGACCGGTTGATAAACCTGTAGATCCGACATAACCTATAATTTGGCCTTGTTTAACTTTCTTACCTTCTCTAACACCTTTAGCGAATGCTTTCATGTGAGCGTATACAGTTTCATAAGTAGAATTGTGTTTTATCTTTACGCAATTACCACCGCCACCACACCATCTAGCTCTAGTAACTGTTCCAGAACCTGAAGCCATAATTGGAGTCCCACTTGGTGCTGCAAAATCTGTTCCTCTATGCATCTTATTATATCCAAGTATCGGATGTTTTCTCATGCCAAATGATGAAGATAATCTGGCTCCATTAATAGGAGTTTTCATTAAAGATTTAGTAATACTTTTACCTTTGATATCGTAGTATTCTTCTTCATTATTATACTTAAAGTTATAAAGATTTATTTCTTCTCCATTAACGTACATAGACGCGTAAATTATTTTACCAGTATCTCTTACTCTATTATTTTCATCCTCAAATTTTTCATAGAAAATTTCGAACCAGTCACCTTTTCTAATATCTCTTTGAAAATCAACTTCAAAACCAAATACTCTCGCAAATTCAATTATTATATTTGGCTCAACGCCTGTTTCAACAGCAGCATTATATAAATTATTCTTTATAATACTTTTAACTACAACCTCTTTTTTATAAAGTTGCAATATATTCTCTTTAACAATAAAATTATTTTGAGATTTTCGTATTTCTAAACTTGAGGTGTTACTTATAGGGTATATCAAATTTACTACTGTATTATTTCCATTTTCTAACTTTTTCAAAATTAAAGATAGTTTTCTACCAGAGTAGATATTGGATAATTTTTTCTTTTTTAATTGTAATGCTATATTTTGAATATCCTTTTCCCGAATTTTAAATTTTTTTAAAATTTTTTCTACTGTATCGTTATTCTTTATAATGTAGTCGATTTCTTGATAAGGACTACTAATTTTCGAAATAAGAAAATTTTTAAAAATAAAAAACTCATTATTTTTAGTAATTTCTTTTATATTTTCTATATTTTGTTGGTTTTTTTTATTAATTAAATTTGAGGAAATAAAAAATATAATAGAAAAAACAACCAAAAATGAAATTATAATTAAGGGATTAAACTTTCGAATTCGAAGCACTTTTGAATTAATTATTGTTAAAAAATTGTATTTTTTTCTTATAAGAGCTGTAATTTTTTGGATAATCGTCATAGTTGTTTTTTATAAAAATTACGTGATCAATGCAACGCTTATGGGCTAAAAAAGCCTTATTTTACTAGTTAATTTTAACAATATACGCCTTGACTTATGGCTTAATTGTAATAAAACCAGCGCTCACCTCTACGATAATATTATTTTAACGTAGCTTAAGGTGTGTAGATTTTGTAACTCAAAATCTGAGCTTTTTTAAATTGTAAATTTTAAGAAGAGAAGTGTGGACGGCTAGGTTAATAAAGAAATTGTCGTACACACTTTAACGAAAAATAACTTTAATTTACCTTAAAGTTATTAAAGCTAGTGTGCGCCGTTATTAAACTTGAGAGTTTGATCATGGCTCAGAACGTACGCTGGCGGCACGCCTAACACATGCAAGTCGAACGCAGTAGCAATACTGAGTGGCAAACGGGTGAGTATAATGTGGGAATCTGCCTTTTGGTTTGGAATAACACGGGGAAACTTGTGCTAATACCGAATAAGCCCTTACGGGGAAAGTTTTAACGCCGAAAGATGAGCCTGCACTTGATTAGCTAGTTGGTAAGGTAAAGGCTTACCAAGGCTACGATCAATAGCTGTTCTTAGAGGAAGACCAGCCACATTGGGACTGAGACACGGCCCAGACTCCTACGGGAGGCAGCAGTGGGGAATCTTGCACAATGGGGGAAACCCTGATGCAGCGATGCCGCGTGAGTGAAGAAGGCCCTTGGGTTGTAAAACTCTTTCGTCGGGGAAGAAAATGACTGTACCCGAATAAGAAGGTCCGGCTAACTTCGTGCCAGCAGCCGCGGTAATACGAAGGGACCTAGCGTAGTTCGGAATTACTGGGCTTAAAGAGCTCGTAGGTGGTTAAAAAAGTTGATGGTGAAATCCCAAGGCTCAACCTTGGAACTGCCATCAAAACTTTTTAGCTAGAGTGTGATAGAGGTAAGTGGAATTTCTAGTGTAGAGGTGAAATTCGTAGATATTAGAAAGAACACCAAAAGCGAAGGCAACTTACTGGGTCACTACTGACACTGAGGAGCGAAAGCATGGGTAGCGAAGAGGATTAGATACCCTCGTAGTCCATGCCGTAAACGATGTGTGCTAGACGTTGGAAATATATTTTTCAGTGTCGCAGCGAAAGCATTAAGCACACCGCCTGGGGAGTACGACCGCAAGGTTAAAACTCAAATGAATTGACGGGGACCCGCACAAGCAGTGGAGCATGTGGTTTAATTCGAAGATACGCGCAGAACCTTACCAACACTTGACATGTTCGTCGCGAAACTAAGAGATTAGTTTCTTCAGTTCGGCTGGACGAAACACAGGTGCTGCATGGCTGTCGTCAGCTCGTGTCGTGAGATGTTGGGTTAAGTCCCGCAACGAGCGCAACCCCTACTTTTAGTTGCCACCATTTAGTTGGGCACTTTAAAAGAACTGCCAGTGATAAGCTGGAGGAAGGTGGGGATGACGTCAAGTCCTCATGGCCCTTATGTGTTGGGCTACACACGTGCTACAATGGTACTTACAATGGGATGCAAAGAGGTGACTCTTAGCTAATCCCTAAAATGTACCTCAGTTCGGATTGTACTCTGTAACTCGAGTGCATGAAGCTGGAATTGCTAGTAATCGCGGATCAGCGCGCCGCGGTGAATACGTTCCCGGGTCTTGTACACACCGCCCGTCACACCATGGAAGTTGGTTACACCTTAAGGCAAAGCTTATACCTTTGACTACGGTACGATCAGCAACTGGGGTGAAGTCGTAACAAGGTAGCCGTAGGGGAACCTGCGGCTGGATTACCTCCTTTCTAAGGAAGACCAAAAATTTCTTTTGGTCTCAAAAAATTAAGTTAATGTGGCCGTCCTCATTTCTCTTCTTAAAAATTAAAGTGTCTCATAAATGCTTAGGGGCCGGTAGCTCAGGTGGTTAGAGCGCACCCCTGATAAGGGTGAGGTCGGACGTTCGAGTCGTCCTCGGCCCACCATTTTTCACGGGGGATTAGCTCAGCTGGGAGAGCGCCTGATTTGCATTCAGGAGGTCAGCGGTTCGATCCCGCTATCCTCCACCAGAAACACTTTTAGTTTTTTTAAATTGTAAATAATGAATATCAATTTTGATTGTTCTAACAGTAAGAACAATCAAACAATATCTATATCCGATTGTTCGAATAGATGAACAATCAAAAATATTCGAATAGATGAATATTTTTTAAAAATTTAATTTAGACAGAAAATTATTTTCTGTGCATAAATCAAGCGTTTAAGGGCGTATGGCGGATGCCTAGGCACTGAAAGGCGATGAAGGACGTGGTATACTGCGATAAGTTTCGGGGAGTTGTATGCAGGCTTTGATCCGAAAATTTCCGAATGGGATAACCCACCACTTTTTGTGGTACTTCAAACTGAATAAATAGGTTTGAAGAGCTAACCCGGAGAACTGAAACATCTAAGTAACCGGAGGAAAAGAAATCAATTGAGATTCCGTTAGTAGTGGCGAGCGAACGCGGAATAGGCCAGTAGCAATTTTAAGATAACCTAAATAGTTTGGAAAAACTAACCATAGAGGGTGATAGTCCCGTAGGGGTAATGCTTAATGTTGTTCTTGAGTAGAGCGGGACACGTGTAATCTTGTTTGAATATAGGGGGACCACCCTCTAAGCCTAAATACTCTTCAGTGACCGATAGTGAACTAGTACCGTGAGGGAAAGGTGAAAAGAACCCCTATTAGGGGAGTGAAATAGAACCTGAAACCGTATGCCTACAAACAGTCGAAGCTCTTTTTAGAGTGACGGCGTACCTTTTGTATAATGGGTCAGTGACTTAATTTATCCAGCAAGCTTAAGCCGTAAGGTGTAGGCGTAGCGAAAGCGAGTCTTAAATGGGCGTAAGTTGTATGAATTAGACCCGAAAACGAATGAGCTTACCATGAGCAGGTTGAAAGCAGGGTAACACTTGCCGGAGGACCGAACCAGTTGACGTTGAAAAGTCTTTGGATGACTTGTGGTAAGGGGTGAAAGGCCAACCAAATTCGTAGATAGCTGGTTTTCCGCGAAAACTATTTAGGTAGTGCGTTGAGTAAATTGATGTTTGGAGGTAGAGCACTAAAGGGGCTAGGGGAGAGAAATCTTTACCAACCCTCATAAAACTCCGAATGCCAAACATTTTACCTCAGCAGACAGACTGTGGGTGCTAAGGTCCATGGTCGAAAGGGAAAAAGCCCAGATCACCAGATAAGGTCCCTAAATCATGATTAAGTGTGAAAGGATGTGGAGATTCCTAAACAGCCGGGAGGTTGGCTTAGAAGCAGCCATCCTTTAAAGATAGCGTAACAGCTCACCGGTCTAATAGAGTTTCTGCGCCAAAGATGTAACGGGGCTCAAATCATGTACCGAATCTGTGGATTTATAATTTCTTCGGAAGTTATATCTGGTAGCGGAACGTTCTGTAAGCCTGTAAAGGGATACCCGTGAGGGATCCTGGAGGTATCAGAAGTGCGAATGCTGACATAAGTAACGATTAACAGAGTGAAAAACTCTGTCGCCGAAAATCCAAGGGTTCCTGCGCAAGGTTAATCCGCGCAGGGTTAGTCGGTCCCTAAGACGAGGGCGAGAGCCGTAGTCGATGGAAACAAGGTTAATATTCCTTGACCAGATGGAAGTGACGGATTTCGTAAATTGTTAACTCTTAATGGATTGAGTTAGCTGTGAAGAAGTCCCAGGAAATAGCTCCATCATTAGACCGTACCCGAAACCGACACAGGTGGATTATTAGAGTATAATTAGGCGCTTGAGAGAATGATGTTGAAGGAACTCGGCAAAATGCCTCCGTAACTTCGGAAGAAGGAGGACCCATTTTAAGGCAACTTATAGTGGGTGGCACAAGCTAGGGAGATGCGACTGTTTATCAAAAACACAGGGCTCTGCTAACACGTAAGTGGATGTATAGGGTCTGACGCCTGCCCGGTGCTGGAAGGTTAATGCGATTAGTGCAAGCTAATTTCTGAAGCCCCAGTGAACGGCGGCCGTAACTATAACGGTCCTAAGGTAGCGAAATTCCTTGTCGGGTAAGTTCCGACCTGCATGAATGGCGTAACGATATCTCCGCTGTCTCCAACATCAACTCAGTGAAATTGAATTCTCCGTGAAGATGCGGAGTTCCCGTGGTTAGACGGAAAGACCCCGTGCACCTTTACTACAACTTTATATTGGTGTTAGGAATGATATGTTTAGCATAGGAGGGAGACTTTGATGTTTTGGCGTCAGCTAAAGCGGAGTCACCAGTGAAATACCTCTCTTATTATTCTTGACATCTAACTGCATGCCGTGATCCGGCTGCAAGACATTGTATGGTGGGTAGTTTGACTGGGGCGGTCGCCTCCCAAAAAGTAACGGAGGCGTGCGAAGGTAGGCTCAGAACGGTCAGAAATCGTTCGTAGAGTGCAATGGCATAAGCCTGCCTGACTGCGAGACTGACAAGTCGAGCAGAGTCGAAAGACGGTCATAGTGATCCGGTGGTTCTGAGTGGAAGGGCCATCGCTCAACGGATAAAAGGTACGCCGGGGATAACAGGCTGATACCCTCCAAGAGTCCATATCGACGAGGGTGTTTGGCACCTCGATGTCGGCTCATCACATCCTGGGGCTGGAGCAGGTCCCAAGGGTTTGGCTGTTCGCCAATTAAAGTGGTACGTGAGCTGGGTTCAGAACGTCGTGAGACAGTTCGGTCCCTATCTGCCATGGGTGTAGAAGAATTGAGAGGATTTGTCCCTAGTACGAGAGGACCGGGATGAACATACCACTGGTGGACCGGTTGTAGCGCCAGCTGCAGTGCCGGGTAGCTAAGTATGGACGGGATAACCGCTGAAAGCATCTAAGTGGGAAACCCACCTCAAAACTAGTTCTTCCTATAGAGCCGTAGTAGACCACTACGTTGATAGGCTGGATGTGGAAGCGCGGTAACGCGTGTAGCTGACCAGTACTAATAGCTCAATTGGCTTGATTTATGCACTGAAAAAAATTTTCTATGAAAAATTTAATCAAAACAATCCTAGATAAAACAAATACTAAAACTAAGCTCAATCTAATAGTTTCTGGAGGGGAGTCTCCAAGAGTTCTTTTTAGAAAACTATCAAAGTTAAAAGATAATCTAAAAAAAATAAATTTTTATTTAGCTGACGAAAGATTAACAAATAAAAAAAATTTTTCCAATTTAACAAATTTGTTGAAAGAAATAAATAGAGGGAAAATTAAAATAAAAATTATATCTCCTACAAATAAAAAGATTTTCTTAAAAAATTTTAAAAAAAATTATTTAATTTCAATCCTGGGAATTGGGGAGGACGGTCATTTTGCTTCCATTTTTGGTACATCAAAAAAATTCAATTTACTAACAAATAGAAAATATAAACCTAATATTTATTTAACGGATAAAATTGGCAAACCTTTTTGTAAAAGAGTAACTGTAAATTTACCGGCGATATTGGGATCAAATAAAATATTTATAATTTTAAACAATTTAAGAAAAAAAAATATAATAAGAAAAGCATTAAAAGAGAAAGATTCAAAAAAGTATCCAATCTATTTATTATTAAAACATGCAAAAAAAAAATTATCTTTTTTTGACGCCAAAAAATTAATTCAAATTAAATCATTTTAAATTGATAATATTATAGTATAACAATTTAAGAAGATTTTTTTAAATGTATATCCAAAAAGAAAAAAAATTAGTTTTTGTTGCAAATCCAAAGACCGGATCAAGATCAATCCACGACCTTTTATTAAAATATGATAAAAAGACCTGGGTTCTTGAAGGTGAAGAAAGAAATTGGATTAAAATCAATTATCATATGTCTATTACTGGTATTAACAAAGAATACCCTGAAACTCTAAATTATAAATCATTCGCCTTTGTCAGAAATCCATTTGACCGATTAGTCTCTACTTATTTTGAATTTAAAAAATTTCCAGAGAGACACCCTAAATTCGGGGAAAAATTTTCTAAGGATTTTAATACATTTAATGATTTTGTTGTTAACCTTAAAAACTCAAATTATTCTGATTATATCCATTTTAAACCACAAATTTATTTTCTAGGAAATCAAAAAGGACCTGTAGTAGATTTTATTGGTAGATATGAAAATTTTGAAAATGATTTAAAAGATATTTTTTCTAAATTTAATTTGCAAAAAATAAATGAAATTCCCTTGCCTAAAATTGGACCGAGTGGAATAAAAGCTAATGACAGAAGCTTTTACAATAAAAAATTAATTGATATTGTTTTGGAATATTACAAAGAAGATTTCAAAAATTTTAACTACAGCATTTAATGAAAAAGTTTTGCATAATTTTAACTCACTATTTTGTTAAAAAAAAGGAGCTTGAAAAAATACCAATGATTGAATTTTCAATAAAACACTTCAAATTAAACAATCCTAATATTTATATTATATTGGCTGGTCATGGTGTTAAGCCAGATACTAGGTATTGTGATCATGTTATCTGGGAAAAAAAAATCAATTATAAAGATTTGGGCATGGGTCATCCAAGATTATCTTCAAAAGCGATAAAACATGCATTAAATAAAAAATTTATTTATTGTTTAAAAACAACTTGCTACTCAGTAATTTTAAAAAAAAATATTTTTTCAATATTAAAAAAAAAAATAAAAAATAAAAAACTTTTAATCACTCAAGAAACATCGCTAAAAAAAAAAGAAATTGGAGACCTTTTTTTATTTGGTAGATTGGACTTCCTGAATAAACTATTTGACTACAGAAAAATTTATTCTATCGGTGTGAATGGATTGTATGCTTTAGGAAAAATATTTGAGATTAAATTTTGCAAAAAAAGCAATTGGAAAAAAGAAATATTTAGATATTGTTCATTTGAGGATATTTTTGCACTAAAATGGATTGATCTTCGTGTACATTGGCACAAAGATTTGAAGAATAAAACAAATGATTTATTAAAAAATAAACTTAGAAATTTTCATCGATATCTGTGGGGTTATGCAAATGGGAAAAAATTGCGATTTTCATCAAGTGGAAAAATTTTAAAAAGCAAAAGAAAATGGTTATCAAAAGCAGAATGGTACTATAATCAGGATTAATGTTTAATAAAAAATTTTTTTTCTTATGTGTTCTGACATTTTCCTTAATAATACTTATCTATACTCTATATAAATCTGAATATATTCATCAAGGCGAGATTAGAAGTTATTATTTTAAATATTATTATCTCTCTTTATTTATTTTTTTATTTTCTTTAATTTCTTTTATTTTAAATAAGACAATTAAAATATATTTTACAATTTTCTTTTTTAGCTTCCTTGCCGCCTTTTATTTTTTTGAATTTTATTTAACAAATTTAGAACCCACAATAAAAAAAAAAGTTCAAATATACGAAAAACAGTCAAAAAAAAAATATGATTTGAGAACACCCAGAGAAGTTTTAAAAGAGGAGTTTAAAAAAGACAAAAGCTCTACAATGCAAGTTTCCCCGTATCTTTATTTAAAAGAGGAAGATAAAGATTTGTTTCCGCTATCAGGCATTTCACTTTCAAACACTATCACTGTAAATGAAAATGGCTATTACTTTATATATAAAAGCGATAGATATGGTTTTAATATTCCTGATGAAGAATGGGAACAAGATAAAATAGAATTTTTAATGATTGGAGACTCTTTTGTTCAAGGTGGTGCGGTTAACAGACCTAATGATATGGCTTCAGTTCTTAGAGAATTATCCAACAAACATGTTATTAATCTAGGTTATGGTGGAAATGGTCCATTAATCGAATTAGCGACTTTAAAAGAATATTTTCCATATAATAAAGAAGTAAAAAATATTTTGTGGTTCTATTATGAAGGGAATGATATTTATAATTTAAATCAAGAGCTAAAAGACTCAAAATTAATTCTTTATTTAAAAGATAAAAATTTCTCTCAAAATTTAAATAAAAAACAAGATAAAATTGATGAAAAAAATAAATTTTTGATACAAAAATCACTGAACGAAGTTGAAGACAAAAAAATTAAAGAAAATAATAAAATTTTTCAATTTTTGAAACTTTTTAAAACAAGAACTTTTTTAAAAGAGCTATCTAAACATTTATTAAAACCAAAATTACCTAACGAATTTAAAGATATTATTTATCAATCCAAAAATTTTGCAGAGAAACATGATGCAAATTTTTATTTCATTTATTTGCCAAAGTATCAAAGATATTCTCTGAATTTTAATTTAAATAATTACGAGGAAATTAAAAAAACCGTCCTGGATATGAATATTAATTTTATTGATATTCATGAAGGAGTTTTCTCAAAACAATCTAATCCTTTAGAGCTTTTTCCATTCCAAATGTATGGACATTACAATGAATTAGGGCACAAGAAAGTTGCTGAATTTATTTTTAAATCTATCAAATAAATTTTTCTTTATTTAGTTTTTTAAAAAAGCTATATCGATTTGTTTTAGGTTTGAACCTTTTTTTTAAAATAGGAATATTATTTTTAATCTTAATATTTTTAAACTTATTTTCTTTACCAATATATTTTAAAATAAAATTACTCTTTTTTTTTAAATAATAATTTAAGTAAAATTTTTTTAAATTATCTATATATTTAAATTTATGATTTGAATGGAGGAATAAATTTTCATTGTCGAAATGAAGAGGATTAAAAGTATAACATCTTTCACCAAGATGATTTATCGAATTTGAATGATCATAATAAGTTTTAATATTTTTAAAAGGTATTGTGTTTAACCAACCTAAAAGCATACCGTGAATATTGTGAAGATTAACAGTGAAAGTATTCCATACTCTATTGGACAGTTTTTGATCGAATAAATTTATTTTTTTTGCTTTTTTCAAGTTTATTATTAAAAAATGATCATCAATTATCAAATATTTATCTCTCCTCGCAATTCTAACGCCTGCGACTTTATTATTTAGATTTTTTAATAGTTTCATAAGTTTATTTATTGATAAAATCCAAGAACCAGCATTTAAATAAATAATGAAATCACACTTTTCCATAAGTGCTATCCTACCAGTTTTTAATATTGAGTTAAATAATCTTGAGCTTCTTGAAACATCAGAATTTTTTTTTTCTTTAAATTGACCCAAATATGAGGTTTTTGGATTTGAAATATTAATAATTTTATTAAAAATTTTTTTTTTTCTAAATTTTTTATTATTTTTTGTTAGCCCACATATTAAAAATAATTTATGTTTTTTTTGCCAGTTGGATTTAATTATTTCTGCGGATAGCTGAGCATTTTCATAAGCATCATGTACACTAATCGATACAGCAATTTTCATTTATTTTAAACTTTCTATTTCTGAAATTTTCTCAATTCTTATTTTATGCCTGCCACCGTCGAAGCTCGCGTTTTGTAAAATTTGAATGATCTTTTTAATTTTTTCTTTAGTCACAACATATTTACTTGGAATAGAAAAAAAATTTGAACAATTATGTTCAACAGCATATTGGGCAGTATATGCATCAAATATGATTGATGATCTTATATCTTTAAATTTATTCGCAGTAATATTTACTCCTTGACCACTTCTGCAAAAACCTAGTGCATGTGATATAACACCATTTTTGATAGCTTTTGCTGCCAGTATAACGTAGTCAGGGTAATCTTTATCTTCTTCAGAAAAGCAACCAAAATCAATTGTTTTAATTTTTCTTTTTTTACATTCAAGTAAAAATTTATTTTTAAGATTTATTCCTGAATGATCACTACATAAGCCAATCGTATTTGTTCCAAATTTAGTAAAAACATTTTTTTGATAAAATTTTAAATCATCCGGTGTTCCCAATACATACATTTTTTCTACCTCGGATGTAGTGATCTTCAAATCTTTTTTAATTAAATAATTATAAGTAGGACAGATATAAAACTCATTGTTGTATCTATCATTATTTTTGATTAGTTCTTTAGCAGCATATACAAAGTCTTTTCCGTGTTTAAAAGCATAAACGCCAACAGCAGCGTTTTTGCTTATAACTTTTTTTTCAGCAGTCTTAATAACATGGCCAGCTTTATTTAATTTTGCATAGCTGTGATCAGGTGATATTGATTTAAAAGTCAGTAAGTGTCCGTCATTTTTAAAACTCTTTGGATTCCATTTTTTTGAAAAATAAACATCAGGAGTAAAAATTATTAATCTGTCATTATTATCTATTAATTTTTCAGCAAGCAAACAAGTACTGACAGCTCCCTCAGTAACTTTTTCGCTTACTATAACAGAAATATTTTTTCCAAATTTTTTCTTTAAGATTTTTTTAATTTCAAATTCATCTATGTGGGATTTTCTAACGATGAAAATTAAATTACAATGTTTTGTGTCAATTGACTCTAGCGCAAGGTCTATCATATCCTTTTTTTTAAATATTTTAATTAAAGGTTTAGGCATAAGATAACCCTGATCTAAAAACCTTTGAGCTTTTCCGGCTATCGGCAGCAACAAATTGATTTTTTTTCTCATAGATTTACCTTAATTTTTAACGAAATTTGACGCGCTTTTATGGGCTTTTTGAACAGCTATGTCAATTTTAGATTTTTTTTTGAAAATTCTATAAATAAATTCACTAGCAAAAATATCACCAGCTCCATTTAATTTTTGACTTTTATTTACAACTAAATTTTTAGCTATTTTATAATTGATTAATTTTTTACCCTCAATATAGAAACTTCCAGTTGGATAATGCATAATTAATCTTTTTACATACTGACCCATTTTTTTTGCAGCTATTTTTAAATTACTAGTTTTTGAAAAAGAAATAGCCTCATTATCAGAAATAATTAAAAAATCTATTAATTTAAAAATCTTAATTAACCTTTTTTTAAGCTGTCCACTATAAAAATTAGAACACAAATCTGCTGATATAAAACAATTATTTTTTTTTAAATTAATTAAATAACTTGGTTTTAATTTTTTTAGTAACTCGACATAAGAAAAATGTATCCAACAATTTTTATAATTTTTATTAAATTCTTTATATTTACAAGCACCCCAATTTACAAAACTAGTTTTTTCACTGCTTTTTTCATCTACAACAATATTGGCTGTTGATGTCTCTCTATTTTTATCAAGATAAATTTCAGAATTATCTAATTTAAATTTATCTTTAATATATTTGCCCTGAAAATCATTTCCTACAGCTGCATCTAAAGCAGCAATTTTTCCATATTTTTTTCTCAAATATTGAAAATTATTAGCTATTCCTCCAATGTTCATATTTATTTTATAAGACTGATTAGAATTTGACAATTTAATTTTCTTTTCAAAATTCATAATTAGATCCAAAGTTAAGTTTCCTGCAAAAATAATTTTATTCATTTATTTTCCCATCTGTTTACTAGTTATTTCTAAAGAGTCTATTTTTTTTACTTTCTCATAGGCGCTACTATTAATTAATTTTTTTTTAACACAAAAATCATATATTTCTGAAAGAACTCCCTCTCCTCCTCTAGTCTTTAAAATTTTATAACATACTTTTTTAAGATCTATTGGCGCATCCGATACACAAAATGAATACTTTACACCTTTTGAAATTTTAATATCAAAATAATCATCACCAACAAAGGCCATATTATTTGGACTTATATTATATTTTTTTTTAAAAATTTTTAAAAAATCGAATTTCTCTAAAGTTTTATTCGTTCTAGATAAATAAAAATTTAAATTTCTTTTTAAAGCCATTTTCTTGTTCCAATTATCTCCAGATAAAATTACTATTTTAACATTAGAAGATTTAAATCTTTTTATAGCTGTAAAATCTCTGTCCTGAAATTTTTTTAATACTACATTATGATTAATATCATAAAATTTTCCATTAGCCATTACACCATCAACATCTATTATAAATAGTTTAATTTTTTTTGAGTTTGCCATTAAAAAATAAATTGGATTTAGTAAAATGATCAGTACAGATATATAGGTTTTTATTATAAATTTTTTTTAAGTTTTTCAGTTTAATCCATATATCTTTAAATTTTTTTTTATGAAGTTCAGGTGAAATAAAAAATAAAGACTTATTTTTTTTTGGTTTTTTTTTAAAATTAAACTTTGGTAATTTTCCTCCATACGTATCAATCCAATAACCTACAGTATATTTTAAATCAATTGGAGAATTTTCATAGATACTTAATCTAGACAAATTTTTTAATTTTAATTTATTATAAAGAATTTGTTCTGGAACAGACATATCAAAAGTAAAATAGTTTTTTATTTTGAACTTTTTCAAATAAAACTTCAATTTATTTCCTATTCCGTCAGATTTAATATTTATCAATAGGGGCTTATTAGATTTCAATTTTTTATAAATTTTAAGATAATGTTTCAATTCTAATCCTTTTCCAATATCATGTGAAACAATCAATTTTTTTCCATAATTCCTCAAATCGAACTCAATGCCAAAATTATGCAATAATGCACGCTTAAATGCTCCTAAGGAATTCTGATCTTTTTTGTTTTTCCAAAAACCTCTATGACAAATAATTTCCATAAATATTTTGTTCAATTATTGAACATTTTTTCTTGACAATGTTCAATTATTGAACAATTATACAAATATGAAATTAAATCAAGAACAATTTGAAGTTTTAAGAAAACTATCAAAGAACCCTGGATCGAACCAGAGGAAGTTAGCCAAAGAGATGGAATTAAGTCTTGGTAAGCTGAATTATGTAATTACAGAATTAAAAAAAAAGGGCCTAGTAAAAATTGAAAACTTTAAAAAAAATCCAAAAAAAAGTGGGTATTTATATTTGCTAACTCCTAAAGGTATAGCTGAAAAAACAGAACTTACTCTTAAATTTATGAAAAAAAAATTAGAGGAATATGACGAACTTAAAAGAGAAGTTAAAGATGTTTCTAAAGAGGACTAGATATGTGGATTGCTTTACATTTAAGTAATTATCAGGTTTTTGATAAAGAGTTAAAAAAAAAATTTAAAGATTTTGAAATTTACTTTCCCAAAATCAGAGTTAAAGAAAAAAATTCTTCTAAAAATTTATTAGGAAATTATATTTTTTGCTATAGCGATTTGTTCAAACACGACGTTATTACTAATTATAAGCTCAAATATATGAAAGGAGTAAAAAAAATTCTTAAATCAAGTTGCTCCAATGAAGAAATTTTTAATTTTGTAAGTTTTTGTAAGAAGTACCATGATAAAGATGGATTTTTAGCAAATTCTTTTTTCAAGGATAAATTAATTAGCACTGGCAGGATAATTAATGGACCATTTATGAATTTAATTTTTGATTTAGTTAAAAAAGAAAAAAACAAAATCAGAGTTTTAATTGGGAATATGAAACTTTCAATTTCGGATAAAAGTAATTTTATTTATTCCTAATTATAAAAAAAGAAAATGAAAAATATTTTAAACAGACTTATGGCTGAGTGCGGAGCTATGGGTAATTTAAAAAAATACTTTTAAAAATCCATTATTATTCTTTCAATGCAACTTAAAAATCTTCAAAATATTATTGGAAAAAAAAATAAAAAAAAAACTTTATTTTTTACTCTTTTTCAATTTTTGGAATTTTCTATTTGAACTATCCGCGTTAGGTAGTTTGGCAGTGTTTGGATCTTTTCTGGTAAACAAAAATTATCTTTATGAAAAATTTGATATTAATCTCCAACACTTTATTGGTGAAAAAAATCAATTAGTATTTTTAGGTTTAATAGTAATTTCAATATTTTTAATCAAAAATATTTTTTATTTTTTTCTTGTTTTGATACAAACAAACTTTGTTAAGAATATCAAAATAGAAATTTCAAAAAAAATGTATAGAAATTATATTAAAGGTTCATACAAAAAACATTTGTCTCAGAGCCCGTCATTATTCACCAGGGATTTAACAGAGTCAATAAAGTCTTTAGGTATTTATATTTTATGCGTAATAGATTTATTTAGGGAGATAATAGCTGCCCTTAGTATTTATATACTTCTTCTGTTTGTAGACTTTAAAATTGTTTCAACATCTACTATATTTTTAATATTAATTTCTATTTTTTTTATTGTCTTCATAAAAAAAAATTTAAAAACCAGGGCTCTAGAGAATTTTAAAATTTTTGAAAAGTATATTAAAAATATAAATAACAGTTTTTCAGCAATCAAAGAGATAAAAATTTTCAAAAAGGAGGAAACAACATTAGAAAATTTTAAAAAAAATTTATTAAAATTTGAAAAAAATTCAAGAATATTCTTGCTCCTTGAGAAAATACCAAAAACGTTTTTAGAAATATTTTCAATAATATTCTTAACCTCTTTTTGTTTTTATTTTTATAAAAATTTTGAAAATAATACTGATTTAATAATTATTTTATCTGTTTTTATTATAGCAATCATTAGAATGATACCTGCGTTTTCAGCAATAACATCAAATTTCAACTTTCTTAGAATTTATGAACCAGCTATAAGCAAGATAAATAAAGAAATTTCAAGTTTCGATAGTGAAATTAAAGAAAAATACATTGAAAAAAATGTCTTTCAAAAAAATTTAGATATATGCAAAAATTTCATTATAGTTGATAATCTTTCTTTTAATTATCATCCTGAAAAAAAAAATCTTATTAATGTAAATATGCAGATAGCAAAGGGAGAGTGTCATTGCATTACGGGAGAAACTGGTAGCGGCAAAAGCACTTTGGTTAATATTATTTTAGGGCTTTTAAATCCCCATAAAGGAGGTGTTTATCACAAAAATCAAAATATAAATTTAGACTTAAATAAATGGTATAATAATTTAGCCTTAGTTTCCCAAGACCCCTTCCTGATGCAAGAAAGTATTGCAAAAAATATTTCTTTTGAATTTTCTGAAAATAATATTGACAATAAAAAACTAGAAGAAGCAATTAACATCGCAGAAATAGATAGTTTTATTTCGTCATTAGAAAATGGGATAAATACAGAAGTAAAAGCTTTTAGTAAAAATCTCTCTGGCGGAGAAAAACAAAGAATTGCCATCGCTAGAGCAGTTTACAGAAATTCACCGATATTATTATTAGATGAATTCACAAATGCACTTGATAACGAAACTGAAAAAAAAATATTAAATAATCTTAAGAGTCAAAAGAATAAAACATTAATAATGATTTCCCATAAACAAAGCACAATCGAAAATTGTGATAAAATTTGGAAACTACAAAATGGACATCTACACAAATTAACATAAAAGTATGAAGTTATCTTTGAAAACAGAATTAACTATTAAAAAACAAGTAATTTTTACCGACGGATTAATCGGTGGAGGTAAAACCCTTATTAGTAATTTAGTATCTGGTTTAAATAATGTTGAACAGTGGGTATATGAAACAAATTTTCAAAGAATTTGTCAGTATAACGCTCTTAAAAAAATTGATCTAGATACTAGCGTTGATTTTATAAAAAAAATATACAATGAAAAATATTTTGATCAATTTATTCTACGGCATGCCAACTTTAGGAAATTTGATATCTCATCAGTTTTAAATCATCCTAGAAAAAAAAAAATACTAAAAAGATTAGATTTAACTGATAGTCAAGCGAAAACTAAAATTAAGAATACAAAAATGATCCTACAATATATGACACATGCGTTAGCACCTTTTTCTGAGCCAATATTTAAAGCCTTTAAAAAAAAACTTTTATACATTTTAATATTAAGAAATCCTTTTAATATTTATACAATCACATGGTTGTCAAAATGGGTAACTAAATTTGAAAGGAAGAATAACAGGGCTGGCCGAGTAAATTTTATATATAATAGAAAAGGAAACTTATTACCTTTCGAGTTGTACAAAAACTCAAATAAAAGAGAATATGTAAAAATTAATAATTACGAAAAAGCAATTTTTTTAATAGAACTTTATTACTTAAATTGTTTAAAGAATTTAAAAAAATTTTCAAAAAAATATGAGTCATCACTTTTTATAATTCCATTCGAAACTTTATCCACGAATCCAAAAAAATATTTAAAAAAAATATCAGAAAAAATTAAAGTAAAATTGGATAAAAAAGATTTGAAAAATTTTAAAATTAATAAAGTGCCTCGTGAAAATTCTGAAAAAACATTTAAAATGTTTAAATATGATTATAGAAAAAATTTTAATAAATCATATTTGAGTAAATTAAATAAAAATAATTCTAGAGAAACAAAAGTTTTAAAATATAATTTCTTAAGGAAAAAAGTAAGTAAAAAATACTTTAATAAAATTTTAAATTTAGAAAAATTTTATTTAAATAGGATTTTAAATGAATACTGATAAAAGATCTATTTTAATAGTTGGTGGAGCCGGATACATTGGTGTTGAGTTAGCTAAAGATTTAATTAAAAAAGGCTTCAATGTTCATTGCTTTGATAATTTAATTTATAGACAAAATAAACCAAAAATAAATAAAAAAAAATTTAAATTTATAAAAGGAGATATATGCAATAAGAAAGATTGTGAAAATCTTTTTAAGATTGATTATGAGGCAATAATAATGTTGGCTGGCCTAGTTGGTGATCCAATAACTAAAAAATATTCTAATATTTCAAAAAATATTAATGATATTGGAATAATGAAGTTAATAAAAAATTTTCAAAAAAATAAAAATTTTAAAAAATTTATTTTTATTTCTACTTGTTCAAATTATGGTTTGGTAAAAAAGAAGACCAAGATTAAAGAAAATCATCAACTAGCCCCCTTATCTTTGTATGCAAAATCCAAGGTAAAAATTGAAAATTTTCTTATGAAAAAAAGAAAAAATTTTAAACCTACAATTCTAAGATTTGCTACAGCTTTTGGATATTCTGAAAGAATGAGATACGATCTCACGATAAATCAATTTGTACTAGAAATGTTATTTAATAAATATATTGAAGTCTATGATTATGATACTTGGCGACCGTATTGCCATATTAAAGACTTTGCGCGATTAATAATTAAAGTAATTAATTCAAAACATAGTTCGACAGATTATCAAGTATTCAATGCTGGAAGTGATAAAAATAATTTCAATAAGAAAAAAATAGCAGAAAAAATCAAAAAATATTTGGGCGGTAAAATAAAATTGACCAACGCTAGCTTCGATAAAAGAAATTACATCGTAGACTTCAGTAAAGTTGAAAGAATTTTAGGATTTAAAGCAAAATACTCCGTTGATTTTGGCATAAAGGAAATAATTAAAAATATAAAGAAAAACAAAAAAAAATTTAATGAGTTAAAAAAACTAGGCAACTTTATTTTATATTATGGCAAAAAAGAAAATTGATTTATATCCGCCAAGAATTGCAAAGAATTCAATAAAATATTTTAAAAAGTGTATAGCCACAAGTATGGTTTCAACTGGCGGAGATCTAATTTCCGATTTCGAAAAAAAAATCAAAAATTATACAAAAAGTAAATATACTGTAGCTTTTAATTCTGGAACATCTGCTTTAGATGTTGCTTTTAAAGCTTGTAAAATTCAAGAAAATACTGAAGTGATCGCACCCACATTAACGTTTGTAGCAACTATAAATGCTATTTTATACAACAAATGCTTTCCTGTTTTTATGGATTGTGATGAATATTATAATATCGATATTAACAAAGTTTTAAGATTTTTAAAAAATGAAACTTTTATTAAAAACAAGAAAACATTTAATAAAAAAACAAAAAAAATTATTTCTTCAATCGTAGTTACTCATGTTTGGGGTAATGCTGTCGACATACAAAAATTATTAAGAGAGTGTAAATCGAGATATATTAAATTAATAGAGGATGCGAGTGAAAGTTTAGGAACGTTTTATAAAAAAAAATTAATACACACGGGAACACTCGGAGATGTTGGTGTTATTTCGTTTAACGCAAATAAGATTATTACATCTGGAGGCGGAGGCATGTTACTTACCCAAAAAAAAGAAATTTCTGACAGAGCTTATTATTTATCAACTCAGGCAAAAAATGACTCGTTTAATTTTGTTCATAATGAGGTTGGCTATAACTATAGAATGATAAATATTGCTGCAGCTCTTGGTCTGTCACAATTTGAAAGTTTAAGATATTTTTTATCGAGAAAAAAAAAAATTAGACAAATATATTTAAAAAAAATTAATAAACTAAAAAATTTTAAATTAAATTTAGTTCCTGATTATGCTCAAAATAATTGTTGGATGAATCTTATTCAAGTTTCTGGTGATGGTAATGTTCAAAAAAAAATTATAAAAAAATTTATTAAAAATAACATTTTTGTTCGACCGGTATGGAAGTTAAATCATACACAAAAACCATTTCAAAATTTTCAGTCATATAAAATAAAAAGAGCTTACGATTTATTTGAAAAAAGTATTTGTTTGCCATCGTCACCGTTTTTAACTAAACACGAATTAAAAAAAATAGTAAGTTGTTTAAATGAATAAAATTATAATTATTGGATCAGGCGGTCACGCAAAAGTTTGCTTAGAAACTATTTTAAGCACTAAAAAATATAAGATTATTGGATTTATTGATAAAAAAATAAAAAAAAAAATACTAGATTATAAAATTATCGGAAATGATGAGGATCTTGCAAGCTTAAGAAAGAAAGCAAAATTTGCCTGTTTAGGAATTGGTCAAATAAAAAATTTTTTAATAAGAGAAAAAAAATTTAATCAGCTTAAAAAATTAAAATTTATTTTACCAAAAATTATTTCTTCACATGCAATTGTTTCTAAATTTTCAAAAATTGGTGAGGGAACTATTGTAATGCATGGAGCAATTATTCATCCTGGGGCTAAAATTGGGAAAAATTGTATTATAAACACCAATTCTATTATTGAGCATGATGTAGAAGTAAAGGATAATTGTCATATATCAACTAAGGCTATTATTAATGGAAACAGCACTATAGAAAAAAATTCCTTTATTGGTAGTGGCAGCGTAATAGTAAATAATATTTCCGTAAAAAAAAATAGCTTCATAAAAGCTGGCTCAATCATAACTAATTAAATTAAATGAAAAAAACCATAATTATTGCTGAAGGGGGTGTAAATCATAATGGAAAAGTTTCATTAGCAAAAAAAATTATTACAAAAGCTAAAGAAGTTGGAGCAGATTATATTAAATTTCAATTATATGATGCAGATGCGTTGTCTACTTCGAAAGCTAATAAAGCAGATTATCAAAAAAAATTTAATAAAAATGAGACCCAGAAAGAAATGTTAAAAAAATATCAAATGTCTCTTAATCAGATGTTAGATTTAAGAAAATTTGCAAGAAAAAAAAAAATCAAATTTATGTTATCTGTTTTCGATAACATTTCAGTAAAAAATCTCGAAATATTCAAACTTGATTATATTAAAATTCCATCTGGGGAAATAGATAATTTTCCAATGTTGGCTGAAGTTACTAAAATAAATTCAAATATTATTATTTCAACTGGAATGTCTACTGTTAAAGAAATCAAAAAAACACTACATTTTTTAAAAAAAAGGATAAGGAATAATAAAAAAATTTTTGTTTTACATTGTAATTCCTCATATCCGACTCCGCCTGAAGATGTAAATATAGGAGTTATTGATCAATTCAAAAAAATATTTGGACCTAACATTGGATTTTCAGATCACACAATAGGACCAGAGGCATCAATATTGGCAGTGGCAAAGGGTGCAAAGATAATTGAAAAACATGTAACACTTGATAGAAAAATGGATGGCCCGGATCATTCTTCTAGCCTAGACTTTAAACAATTTAAATCATTTGTTTCTTCAATAAGAAAAGTAGAAAAGTTTTTTTCGTCACAAGATAAAATTATAACAAAAAGTGAAAAGAAAAATATTCAGCATGTCAGGAAATCTATAGTTGCAAAAGAGAAAATTATAAAAGGAGAAAAGTTTTCTCTTAGTAAATTGACCATTAAAAGACCTGGGAGTGGTCTCAAACCTGCTTACATCTTTAAATTAATAAAAAAAAAATCAAAATATAATTTTAAAAAAGATGATTTAATTAGAATATGAAGAATTTGCTTATCGTTACTGGATCTAGATCTGAATATGGTTTATTAAGAAATCTTTTAATAGAAGTTAAAAAATCAAGAAAAATTAATTCTTTTTTAACAGTAACCGGAACTCACCTGTCAAAAAAATACGGTTCTACACTTAATGAAATAAAAAAAGATAAATTAAAGGTTGATACAAAATTAAATCTTAAATTCACAAAAAATGAAAATAAGAATTTGAAAGAAAACTCTTTAACAATAATTGAGAAAGTTTCACAAATATTAGTAAAAAAAAGAATTGATATGTGTATCTTATTAGGAGACAGATATGAAATTTTTTCCTCAGCTGTAGCATGTATTTTAAACGATGTGAAAATTGCCCACATTCATGGAGGCGAGCTGTCCGAGGGATCGAAAGATGATGTTTTTAGACACTCGATAACTAAAATGTCAAATTTACATTTTGTAGCAACAAGCGAATATAAAAAAAGAGTTTTGCAATTAGGTGAAGAGTCAAAATTTGTGTTTAACTTTGGGGCATTGTGTAATGATACAATAGGAAAAGTAAAATTTTTAGATAGAAAAAATTTTTTGAAAAAAAATAATTTAAAATTTGATAAAACCTTGCTTGTTTGTTGTCATCCAGAAATTTCAAAAAAACAAAATAGAATTTTGATTAATAATCTTTTAAAAATTTTGAAAAATCAAAAAAAAATAAATATTATTTTTACTTATCCAAATTCTGATCCAGGTAGTGATTATATTATAGAAAAATTTAAAAAATTTATAAAACAAAAAGAAAATTCAAAAATTTATAAATCTTTAGGTCATGAATTATTTCTTCAATTTTTAAAAAATAGCGATTGCATAATTGGAAATTCATCTAGCGGTATAATCGAGGCACCTTTGTTGGGTACTCCATCAATTAATATAGGCGATAGACAAAAAGGAAGATTATTAAGCAAAACAGTTTTTCAATGTTCAAATCAAGTAAAAAAAATTAAAAATTTGATTAATAAAACTTTAAAAAAAAAAAGACATTTTAATCAAAAATGTCCATATAAGGGCAAAAATGTCTCAAAAAAAATCTTGAAGGTAATTGAAAATATTAAATTGGATCAACTAAATCTTAAAAAGTTTAATGACATTTAATTTAAAAAGAAAATTAGTAATTTATAGCGGAGCTCCAATTAGCTACGAAAACAGCATTAGAAAGTACGGTTTTCATAAAATTCCAAAAGGAAAATTTGATGTTCAAGTAGTTGATGGTTCAGAAATATTTCATGGTAAAAAATTAATTAATCAGTTTACCAAAGCTTCAAAAAAAAGTGATAGGTTTAATGCTGATGTAAAATTAAAAAATGTTAAGGATTTTGAGGATTTTTTTGCAAACTTGGACAAAAATACTTTAGTTATTGTTATTAATCGAGGTTTAATAAATTCCCCATTTCACCTTAATAATTTTGATTTAGATATATTAAATTCTTTAAATATAAAATACGTTTCAAACAAGTATTTACATTTTAATTTAGACTGTAATTTTAAAAAGTTTTCAATACTCAATTTTTTTAAAATAATTTGGAATTTCTTAATAAAAATTTTAGATTCATTCAAAAACTTCAAATTAAAACCATATTGTTATATTGGAAGCGGAAACTTATTTGTTCAAAAAAAATTAGAAAAAAAAATTATTTGTACATCAAATTATATTAATTTTGAGGTTAAAAAAAATAATAAAAGGAAATATATTTTATACGTTGATGAAGGAATAAATCAATCTCGCGATACGATTATATATGGCGCTTTGTTTAAAAAAGTTAAAAATGAAAAAAAATTTATTAAAGATTTAAATAACTTATTCTCTTTACTAGAAGAAAAATATAATGCACCTATAATAATTGGATCATCAAATAAGTATTTTTATAAAAAAAATCCCTTCAACGGTAGAAAAATTATTTATGCAAAAACCTCTGACCTTATACATAATGCTAAAATAGTCTTGGGACATAAATCATCTGTTCTATACCAACTTTTGTTCTCAAATAAACCAGCTTTAATTCTTAAACATAAAGAGTTTAATTTAGTAAGAAGAATTTTGATAGACTTATTTGCAATAAACGCTTTAAATCAAAACGCTTTTTTTATAGAAGATATTAATAAAAGAAAATTTTTAGATTTTAAAATTGATAAAAATTTTAGGTCTAAAATTCTTAGAAAACATTTTATATCTAATAAAATGAAAAATAAAAATTTTAGTTATCACTTTTTAAAAGAAATTAAAGAAATTTAACTAATCATATAATTATATGAAAAAAAACTTAAAAAAACTCTTTATAGGACCTAATACGAGTATTTTAGATACATTAAAATTATTAAATCAATCAAAAGAAAAATGTCTAATAGTAGTAAATAAAAATCGACAATTTCTTGGAACAATTACTGATGGAGATATAAGAAGAGCAGTAATAAAAACAAAAGAATTTAAAAGTAACATTAGTAGAGTTTATAAAAAAAATGCATACGCTGTTTATTCCAATAAAATAAAAAAGAACAATATTCTTAAAGTCATTGAAAAAAAACAGTTTTCTATAGTGCCAATATTAAATACAAAAAAACAACCAATCAATTATTTCTCAATTAAAGAAAAAAATAATTTAAAAACTAAAAAAGAAACATTTCCAGTTATGATTATGGCAGGTGGTTTAGGTAAGAGGATGCAACCCTTTACATCAATACTTCCAAAACCACTAATTCCAATCAATGGAAAACCTGTAATTATTCATATAATGAATCTATTTAAAAGGTTTGGTTTTAATAATATCAATATTTCGTTAAATTATAAAAGCAACATATTAAAATCTTATTTGAACGAATTAAAAAAAGTTTTTTCATTAACTTTTTATGAGGAAAAAAAACCTTTAGGTACAGCTGGAATTTTAAAAAAAGTCAATTTTACAAGTGAAAATTTTTTTCTTATTAACTGTGATGGTTTATTTAATATAAATTTAAATCGTTTAATAGAATTTCATAAAGAAAATAATAATGATCTTACAATTGTAGCCTCACTTAAGAATTTTAAAATTCCTTATGGAGTATGTGTTTTAGGACAAAAGGGAGTTTTAAAAATTATCAATGAAAAACCCAGCGAGTCATTTATTGCAAACACTGGATTTTATTTATGTAGAAGTAAAATTCTTGAAAATTTACCTAATAAAAAAAAATTCGATATGGATGTGGTAATTCAAAAATTAACAAAAGACAAAAAAAAAATATCTGTTTTTCCAATTAAAGATAAAGATTGGAAAGACACAGGTAATTGGTCAAGTTATTTTAATATATTTAAAAAAAATGCAGAAAATTAATATATTAATTGTAGGTTATGGGGCTATTGGAAAGCAATATCATTCTTTATTACGTAAAAAATTTAAAAAATATCAAATAGTCATTGTTTCAAAACATAAAAAAAAACATCAAAAGAATACTGGAGCAGTTTTTGAAAAATCACTAGCTTATGTTTTAAAAAAATATGAAATTTATGCCGCTATAGTTTGCTCACCTGCTTCTGAGCATCTATTGCAATTAAACGTACTACTATCAAATAAAATACATGTCTTAGTAGAAAAACCATTGTTTGATAAACCAATTGAAAAAAAAAAATATAATAATTTAACTAATGTTATAAAGAAAAATAAACTAATTGTTGTTACAGGGTATCTGTTAAGACATCATCCTTTATTAATTAAATTAAAAAAAGAGCTTAAGGTTAATTCAAAAAAAAATATTATTAATATTGAAATGAACACTACTTCTTACTTACCAAGTTGGCGTTCAACTCCATATGAATTAAGTGTGTCTGCACAAAAAAAACTTGGCGGCGGAGTCTTGAATGAACTTAGTCACGAAATTGATTTAATTTATTATTTATTTGGGATGCCTAAGTCATGTTTCGCTAGAATAATGAATACAAAAAAACTCAGGATTGATGTCGAGGATGTAGCAGAAGCTGTAATAAATATTGATTCAAAAATAAAAATTTTCTTACATTTAGATTTTAGCAATCACTCTGAAGTGCGTTATATAAAAATAAATTATAAACATCATTATTTACTTTTAGACTTTATCAAAGCAAAATTAATTAAGAGAGAAAAAAATAAAACGGTTCAAAACTTTATTAAA
>CACAWM010000006.1 GCA_902536205.1 uncultured Pelagibacteraceae bacterium
CTGAAGATAAAAAAACTACTGAAAAAAAACCTCCTGAAAAAAAATAATTAATATGCTTTTACTTGTCGGGTTAGGAAATCCTGGATCCAACTATACTAATACAAGACACAACATTGGTTTTAAAATAATAGATGCCATTAATGCTCACTTTAAGCTTTCCAAGCAAAAACCAAAATTCAAAGGTTTGTTAACAACGGGAAATATAGACGAAAAAAAAATTTACGCTATAAAACCATTAACTTTCATGAATAACTCTGGAACAGCTATCAAGGAACTAATAGATTATTTTAAGATTGATGCAAAAGATGTTTTTGTTTTTCACGATGACATGGACATTGACTTTGGAAAAATAAAAGCAAAATTCGGGGGAAGTAGTGCAGGACACAATGGAATTGAGTCTATAGATAAGTTTATAGGCAAAGATTATTCAAGAGTACGGATAGGTATTGGGCATCCAAAGCAAAAGAAAAAAGTAAATAATCATGTTTTAGAAGATTTTAAAGAAGATGAGGAAGATAAAATTAATGAAATTACAGAAAACATAGTGAAACAATTGCCTACATTAATTGAAAAAAAAATTGACCTCTTTTCAAGTAAAGTAAATCAAGACCTTAATGGGATTTAAATGTGGAATTGTTGGGCTTCCAAATGTTGGTAAGTCTACCTTGTTTAATGCGCTAACAGCGTCAAAAAATGCTGAGGCAGCTAATTTTCCATTTTGTACTATCGACCCTAATATTGGAATAGTTGATGTAATTGATGAAAGACTTGATCAATTGTCCAAATTATCAAATTCAAAAAAAAAAATTTATACAAATATCACTTTTGTTGATATCGCAGGATTAGTAAAGGGAGCATCAAAAGGTGAGGGTTTGGGAAATAAATTTCTTTCACACATTAGAGAGGTAGATGCAATAATTCACTTGGTAAGATGCTTTGAGTCTGACAAAATTACCCACGTAAATTCAGAGATTAATCCAATTGAAGATCTTGAAATAATCAAAACAGAAATTGCCCTTTCTGACCTAGATATAATTCATAAAAAATTGGAAAAAGGTAAAAAAAAATTACTTCAAGAAAAAGAGAGAAAGATACTTGAAGAAAAATTAAATCTTTTAAATAGCGGAAAAGAATTAATTATAAATGATCAATTTGAAAGAAAATTTTTATCAACTCTAGGATTATTGAGTATTAAGCCTAAAATTATTGTATGTAATGTTGATGAAGATAGTTTAGCAAAAGGAAATACTTTTACAAAAACTATCAAAGAAAAATATTCTAATGAGAAAATTATAACTATTTGTGCTGATATCGAAGACCAGATCATGGGCTTAAATAATAATGATAGAGAAACTTTCATGAAAGAAATTGGTTTAAACAAAACTGGGTTAAATCAATTAATTAAAGAGGGATATGATCTTTTAAATCTTGATACATTCTTTACCTCTGGTCCTGAGGAAAGTAGAGCCTGGACCGTCGTAAAAAATACCTTAGCACCAAAAGCTGCTAGTGTTATTCACACCGATTTTGAAAAAAATTTTATTAGAGCTGAAGCAGTATCTTGTGAAGATTTTATTAAGTTTGGCAGTGCTGAAAAGTGTAAAGAAAATGGAAAACTTAGAATTGAGGGTAAAGATTATATCGTAAAAGATGGAGACGTATTATATTTCCGTGTCAACCCGTGACCAAATTTTCTTCATACTTAGATAAACTAAAGTTGTTAATAATACTAAATAAATAATTACTTTAACACCCGTTTTGTGTCTTTCCTCAAGTTCAGGTTCAGCAGCCCAAGCTAAAAAAGTTGTTACATCTTTAGCCATTTGATCAACAGAGGACTCTGTGCCATCTGCATATTCAACTAGGCCATCCATTAAATTATTTGGCATTTTAATCTTATTGCCGACCATATATTTATTGTAATAAACACCTTCATCAAGAGTTACACCTGGAGGAGGATCTTCGTATCCGACAAGAACTGAATAAATGTAATTAGCTCCTCCTTTTCTTGCTTTAACTAAAACTGACATATCAGGCGGATATGCCCCGCCATTAGCAGCTGTTGCTGCCTGAATATTAGGGTATGGGCTTTTAAATTTATCTGAAGGTTTTCCTGGTCGAGTAAACATTTCTCCTTGAGAGTCCGGGCCATCTTCAATTTCGAAACTAGCAGCAATAGCTTTAACCTCTTGATCAGAAAACTCAGGTCCGCCAGGCTCTCCGAGATTTCTATAGCTAAGATATTGCATTGAGTGGCAAGAAGCGCAGACTTCTTTATAAACTTGAAAACCCCTTTGTAGTGATGCTCTATCAAAAGTTCCTGTTAAACCTTTAAAACTCCAATCCACTTTAATTGGATCAACCATTTCAGCGCTTTGTAGTGGTTTAAGTGAGATAAGTAGTAAAAAAGATAAAACGATTAGTTTTATATTAAACTTTATCATTAACCTTCCTAGCTAAAGATGGTTCTGCTCCTCCGGTTAATACTGGCTCGGAGATGCTCATAGGAATAGGATCTGTTTTTTCTAAATAACCGACAACAGGCATAACCACTATAAAATGTAAAAAATAATAAATAGTTCCCACTCTAGCTAATACTAAGTAAATCCCTTCAGCTGGCATCGCGCCAACATAACCAAGCATTAGAACGTCTATTACTAATATCCAAAAGAACTGTCTATAAATCGGTCTAAAAACAGCCGACCTTACTTTTGATGTATCTAACCAAGGTAAAACAAATAAAATAAAAATTGCACTGAACATTAAAATTACCCCGCCTAATTTATCAGGGACAGATCTCAAAATTGCGTAAAATGGCAACAAATACCATTCAGGCACAATGTGAGCGGGTGTAACTAATGGATTGGCAGGTATATAATTGTCTGAGTGACCCAAAACATTAGGGGTGAAGAATACAAATCCTGCAAATATGATCATGAATACTAAAAGCGCGAAAGCGTCTTTAATTGTTATATATGGATGGAATGGCACTGTATCTTTAGACGGTTTCTTTATATCAATTCCTACAGGGTTATTATTTCCTGGAACATGTAAAGCCCATATGTGTAAAACTACTAATCCTAAAATTAAAAACGGAATTAAATAATGTAAACTAAAAAATCTGTTAAGTGTTGGATTATCTACAGAATATGCTCCCCATAACCAGGTTGTTATACTATCTCCAACTAAAGGTATCGCACTAAATAAGTTCGTTATTACTGTAGCACCCCAGAAGCTCATTTGACCCCAAGGCAAAACGTAACCCATAAAAGCTGCTGCCATCATTAATAAATAAATCATAAGACCGATTATCCAAATTACCTCTCTTGGTGATTTATATGATCCATAAAATAAAGACCTAAAAATGTGTATGTAAACTGCTAAGAAAAACATAGACGCACCATTGCTATGAATATATCTTATAAGCCAACCGTAATTTACATCTCTCATTATATGTTCCACACTTGCAAAAGCTAAGTCTGCATGAGCAACGTAATGCATTGCTAAAACAATTCCTGTAACTATTTGAGTGATCAAACAAAAAGTTAAAATTCCACCAAAGGTCCACCAATAATTTAAATTTTTGGGAGTTGGATAATCTGTTAGATGTGCTCCAAGCGTAAGCAAGGGTAAACGGTCATTAAACCATTTTCCGGCTTTAGATTTTGGTACGTACTCGTGCTCACTCATAATTATTTATCCAATTTTAATTGTATTGCTGTCAACAAATTCAAACTTTGGTATTTCCATATTTGTTGGAGCTGGTCCTTTTCTTATTCTGCCTGATACATCGTAATGCGAACCATGGCAAGGACAAAACCAACCATTGAAGTCTCCTTTATCCTTTAAAGGCACACATCCAAGGTGTGTACAAACTCCTAGCATGACCAACCATTCATCCTTTCCACTTTTTACTCTATCCTCATCTTTTTGAGGATCAGGCAAATCGTCCAATTTTACCGCCCTGGCCTCTGCTATTTCCTCTGAGGTTCTTTTTTTTATAAATATTGGCTTTCCCCTCCATAAAACAGTAATAGATTTGCCAGGCTCAATACTACTAATGTCAACTTCAGTAGTTGCTAAAGCTTGTTGAGCTTTATCTGGATTCATTTGGTCTATCATTGGCCAAATTACTGCGCCAACTCCTACTGCCCCAATAGTATAACTAGCTGTAAATAAAAAATCTCTTCGATTTACTTTCTTTTCTTCTTTGCTCATTAATGTTTGTGTTTATAATATATTTAATTATTTAAACTATGTTTTTAAATACTCTAGGGTCAGAATGACACATAAATTAAGCAATAATAATGCACATAGCTCTATATAAACCAGATATACCTCAAAATACAGCCGCCATAATAAGACTAGGTGCTTGTTTTAAACTTAAAATTCATATTATTGAGCCCTGTGGTTTTGATTTACATGATCCAAGATTTAAAAGAGTTGCGATGGATTATTTGGGATTTTGTAAGATATTTAGGTACAAGGATTATGATAAATTTATTAATAAAAATAAAAGAAAAAGAATCGTGCTTATGACAACTAAAGCAAAAAAAAACTATCATAGATTTAACTTTAAAAAGAATGATATTCTATTATTTGGGAGAGAAAGTGCTGGGGTGCCGGAAAGTTTACATAAAACAATTAAAAATAAATTGAAAATTCCAATGAATAAAAAAACTAGATCGCTTAATGTTGCTATAAGCGTAGCTATTATATCTGCTGAAGCCCTTAGACAAAATAACTTATTAAAATAATGATTACATCTGATTTTAGAAAAAAAATGGCTGATAGTTGGTTCTCATACCTACAAACACAAATATGTAAATCTTTTGAAATTTTGGAAAATGGTAAATTAAAATTTACTAAAAGAGACTGGTATAAAAAAAATATGAAAGAAGGTGGTGGAACTTCTTATTTGTTAACCAATGGAAGGGTTTTTGACAAAGTTGGAGTTAACAAATCAACTGTCTCAGGTATTTTTCCAAAAAAATTTAGATCAAATATACTTGGTGCTGAAAAACAAGGTAGATATTGGGCCTCAGGTGTTTCTGTAGTTGCTCATATGAAAAACCCGAAGATTCCCGCAGTCCATTTCAACACAAGATTCATTGTAACATCAATAGAGTGGTTTGGTGGGGGGATGGATGTAACACCAAGTCATGAGGATAAAAAAGAAATTCAAATTGTTCATAATGATCTTAAAAAAATTTGTTTTCAAAATAAAAAAAATTATAAAAAATATAAAAAATGGTGTGATGAATATTTTTATCTACCCCATAGAAAAGAAGCTAGAGGTATTGGTGGAATTTTTTTTGATTACGAAACTAAAGATTGGATTAAAAACTTCAAATTCGTGAGAGAACTTGGATTAGCTTTCATTGATATTTCAAATAAAGTAATTAATAGAAAGAAAAAATTAAAATACACGAAAAAAGATAAAGAGAAACAATTGCTCAAACGAGGAAGATATGTTGAGTTTAATTTGTTGTATGACAGGGGTACAAAATTTGGTTTAAATTCTGGGGGTAATACTGATTCTATTTTAATGTCCTTACCTCCTGAGGTTAAATGGAAATAATTATGGAAAAAGAACCTATAACAGTAAACGGTCTTCAGAATTTGAAAATAGAATTAGAAGATTTAAAAAATGTTCAAAGACCAAAAGTTGTTGAAGCAATCGCTGAAGCTAGATCTCATGGAGATTTAAAAGAAAATGCTGAGTACCACGCAGCTAAAGAACAGCAAGCTTTAATTGAAAGTAGAGTAATTGCAATTAATGATTTAATTGCACGTGCAAATGTAATTGATGTAACTAAAATTGAAAACGATGGAAAAGTAATCTTTGGTTCCACCGTAAAACTTCAAGATCTTGAGAGTGACAAAGAAATCACTTATAAATTAGTTGGGCAAGACGAAGCTGACATTAAGAAAAATTTAATATTTTTTAAAAGTCCAATAGGAAAAGCTTTGATAGGAAAGGATAAAGGAGAGATGGTTTCTGTAAATACCCCTTCTGGTGAAAAAAGTTTTGAAATACTCAACGTTGAGTATATTTAATTTGAATGTATTTGAATTATTTCTTTAACTCTATCTTTAGATATTTGAAAATTATTTTTTAGCCATTCTACCTCAATTTCTTTCAAGACCTTGCCAACTGCTGAACCTTGTTTCATGCCATTTTTTATTAAGTATCTCCCATCTATAGTGAGCTTATGAGTTTTAGATTTCAATATTTTTTTCAAATTCTCGGAAAAATCTTGATATTTAAGCTTTGGATTTATTATATAGTGAAGAATGTTTAAATTTATCAGATGATCTTTATCATTTAAGTAAATATTTTTTTCTAAATCTTTATTAAAGAAATCTTTATTTTCTCTAATTAATTTGAAATTTTTAGCAAAAGAATTAAGACTTTCTTTGATATCGTTAGAAATATTATATTTATGGCTAAAATATTCATGGGTATCATCATCATCAATTAGAAGTATCGCTAACAATAAGTTCCTATTAACTTGAAAATTATCACAAATTTTAATCAATCTGTTTAATCTATTTAGATTTTTAAATTCAGGAAAGATTAGAGAAAAAATTTCTTTTAATTCAGTATTCTCATTTAAATTTAAAAAATTATTTAGATCCAAAATTTTATATAATTCTACTAAAATCCTCTCTTTTGAAATCTTTTTTATTCCTGTTAAGTTTAATTTGATTGCATTAATAGTGGTTCGCTCCATTTTAAAATTATAAATAATTTTAAAACGAATAAATCGTATTATACGTAAATAGTCTTCCTCAATTCTTTTTTGAGGATCGCCAATAAATTTTACATTATTATTTTTTAAATCGGTTTTTCCACCTTGAGGATCAAAAATTTTTCCATTGATATCTAGGTAAATAGCATTAATAGTAAAATCTCTTCTTTCAGAGTCAAGTTGCCAATTATCAATATATTCTACCTCGGCATGCCTTCCATCTGTTTTTAAATCTTTTCTTAATGTTGTGAGTTCGAGCTTAAATTTTTTTGATACTAAGGTGACTGTTCCATGTGTGATGCCTGTGTCTATAACTTTAAAATTTGTGTTTTTAAATTTTTCTTTAATTTCCTCAGAACTTAATATTGTTGCAATATCTATATCATCAATTTCATCATTGGATAAATATTTCCTGACACAGCCCCCTACAAATCTAGCAGTTATGGTTTCTTTCGGATAACCTTCTTGAAGTTTATTAAAAACAAATTGTATTTCTTTATTTTTATAAAATGGAAAAAAGTTTCTCTTAATTTTGTTTATGAAATTGATACTTTTATCAAGCATATATCTTTGGCTGGGGCACTAGGATTCGAACCTAGGATGGCGGTATCAAAAACCGCTGCCTTACCGCTTGGCTATGCCCCAATATTAAGAGATCTGATATATCATATATCACAAAAATTAAACAGTTTTTGCAAAGGAAAACCAAAATCTAGGATACTTATAACTTAATTTTTTTAAGGCTTTTTTAGCTACAATTTGATCCTTAAATAAACCGTAACAAACTGACCCAGAACCGGTCATTCTTGAAAAATAACATCCCTTCTCATTTTTAATATCTATCAGTAATTTTCTAATAATCGGGTATTTATTTTCAACAATCGATTGTAAATCATTCCTGCTCTTTACTAAATATTCTAAAAATCTACTCTTTGATTTTGTTAAACTTTTGTCAAATTTCTTTTTCTTGGAGAATTTTTTAACTTTTGAATATATCTCTTTAGTAGAGCATTTTACTTTGGGCTGTACAAGCACTAGATAAAATATCTGTCTCTTTTTTAATTCGATGATTGTACTTAAGTCATTTAAAAAACCATTTTTTTTAAAAAAAAGTTTAAAATCAGATCCTATTAAGCTTTCAATTTTATTAAGTAAGTTCTCTTTAATCTTGCTTTTGATTAAATGTTTCAATATAAAAGCTGCATTACTAGTACCTCCGCCCAAACCACCAAAAACAGGAATATTTTTTGTAACAATTACAGAGTAGTAATTGGTAATTAATTTAGCCTGTCTTAGTTGTTTCAATATTTTATTTACAGAATTATTTCTTTTATTTACTAATTTTGAAAAAGGACCATTGAAAACAACTTTATCTTTATTTTTTTTTATCTTTTTTATTTTAATTATATCGGCAAGATCTATCCAACTGTATAGGGACTGAATTTCATGAAATCCACTATTAGATTTTGAATTTATTTTTAGTGAAAAATTTATTTTTGAGTAAGATTTTATGATCATTAACTATAAGCCTATAATAACTATAAGCCTTTAATCAACTTTTGTTCTATTATTTTTTTTAATTCATTTTCAGTTTGTTTAAGATTTAACACATAATTCCAATAATATCTGGCTTGTATCTTGTTTCCATTTTTCCATAATACATCTCCATAATGGTCGTTCACTACTGGATCGCCTGGCAACAACCTTACTGCTAATTGAAGATAATCTTTAGCCTCCTTAAATCTTTCAAGTTTAAATAATGCCCAGCCTAGTGAGTCAGTTATGTAGGGATCATTTGATCTTAGCTTGTTCGCTTTCTCTAGCATATTCAATGATTTGTTAATTTTTATACCTTGTTCAATCCACGAGTATGCCAAGTAATTTATCACGTAAGCCTGATCTGGATTAACTTCTAAAGATGCTAACAAATCTTTTTCTGCGCTTTTCCATTCTCCAATTCTTTCATATGCAACACCTCTTCCGTCAGTTACCTCTGAATATAATGGATGATCTTTATTTACTTGATTTAATACTTTTGTATAAAATGGAATTGACTCTTTAAATTTTTCATTATTTTTCAAAAATTCCGCATAATCAAAAATTTCATAAATATTTTTATTTAATAAATTATTATAAGACTCGCTTAAAAGTTTTAATGCCTCTTTTTTATCATCTTCCTGAATATAAATTTTTGCAATTTGTTTTGATGAATGCCAATTAAAAGCTTCTCCTTTATTACTAAGATTACCATAGATTTTTTTTGCTTTATTTAAATTACCAACCTTAAAATAATTCTCAGCTAATAATGTATCGTAAGAAAGAAAATCTTCATTGAGATACTTTGCTAAATTTAGATAGAAATTTGAGAGAGGGTATATAGACTGTGAAGATAAAGCATTTGAAGCAATGTATAAAATTTCAGCAATAACATCCCCTTCCTCCTCACAATTAAATACAGAAATATTTTTATTTTTCTCTAAATCAATCTTATATTGATTGAGTAACAAATTTCTGGGATAAAGTGTAAGGGCGGAATTTACAATCTTTTTTGCATTATCCAGCATTTCATTTGAAGCTTTGTATGATGCATGAAAATAATTATATCTCGAAAAATCTATTTCTTGATTTGAAGTTATTTTAATAAAAAGATCGTCAGTATTTTGATTATCAAAATAGCAATTTAAAAAAACATTTTGTATTTTCTTTAAATTTTGAAATCTCTCATCTAATTTTTCAAGATCTATAGTGGCTTGATCTAAGTTAGTTAAGTTAGACCAATTATAAAGGGAGTCTGAAATATAATTATTTAAAATAAATTTTGAATTTTTGTTCTTCGCCTTTAGAAAATATTCTCTTGCTAAATCAAGGTTAGAATTTTTAAGATAAAACATACCTGAAATAAGGTGACTTTCAAAGATATCGAGTTTTTGTTTTTCAAGTTTTCTAGAGAAATAGAATGCCTCCCTAATATTTCCAGAATTTATAAGAGAGTATAAATACTTGATTGAATAATTTATGTGTTTTTTTTCTAGCCCATTCAATTTTTTCAAATATTGAAGAGAGTCTTCGTATTTATTATCGTTTAATAATAAGATTCCTGAAAAATAGTCAGATACACTTTCTGCTTTATCGAATCTTTCCAAAGATTTTGCTGGTAATGTGGATAATAATAAAGCAATTAAAAAAATTTGTCCTATAGTCTTATAAATGATATTAAAAATTTTCATAAATGATAATAAAAAAAAACAACATAAGCTCAATAAAATTAATTAGATATTATAAACTTATTAATTATAATTTAATTTACAATAATAAGGCAATCAATAGATATAAAAAGGACAGTTTCGAAATTTCTGTCGATAAAGCTAGTAATTTAAAAAAACTTAAAAAATCGATCGCTGAAATTAGAAATTGCACACTAAAAAAAAATGCAAAAAACATAGTTTTTAGTGATGGTAATCCAAAATCCAAAATTATGCTTATTGGCGAAGCTCCCGGGGCAAATGAAGATGAGGAAGGTTTACCTTTTGTTGGTCGTGCTGGCGCCTTACTTGATAAAATGCTTACTGCTATAAATTTAGATAGAAAAAAAGTATACATATCAAATATTATTAATTACCGACCACCTGATAATAGAAGACCAACAGATGAAGAGATAAAAAGATACTTGCCGTTTATAACCAAACATATTGAGATCATTAATCCGAAAATTTTAGTTTTACTTGGAAGCACAGCTATGAATGCGCTGATTGGAAACGAAATTGTAATATCTAAAATGAGAGGAAAATGGATTGAAAAAAAATTTGGTAATTGCAAAACATCAGTAATTATTACATTTCATCCTGCTTTTTTAATGAGGCAGCCAGCACAAAAGAAAATGGCCTGGATAGACTTAAAAATGATAAGAGATAAAAAAATCTGACTAAATTTAAAAACAAAACTATAATTGCAGGTATTGACGAAGTTGGTAGAGGATGTCTTGCAGGTCCAGTTGTTTCAGCAGCTGTAATACTAAAAGAGGGTATAAATCTAGACGTTCTCAAAGACTCCAAAAAAATTAGCTTTAAAAAAAGACAAGAAATTTCAGACCATATTAAATCACATTCTATTTATGCTGTCGGCTTAGCGTCTGTAGACGAAATTTTAGATTTAAATATACTTCAAGCTTCATTGTTATCAATGAGGAGAGCTTTTGAACAGCTGACCGTAAAGCCAGATTTGACACTTATAGATGGAAATTTTGCTCCAAGTGGACTAAAAAATTATAAAACTATCATTAACGGTGATGAAAAAATAAAAGTGATTAGCGCGGCTTCTATTATTGCTAAAGTTTATAGAGACAATCTCATGATTAAACTTGCTGATAAATTTTCCAACTATTCTTGGGAAAGTAACTTTGGTTATGGAACTAAGGCTCATTTAGAAGGTTTAAAAAAATTTGGTATTACCTCTCATCATAGAAAAGGTTTCAAACCCATACACAAGATATTGTCGAACTAAGAATCTCTAACACAAGAGGACTCATTTTTTTATCAAAAGGGTTTGACCCTGGATTCAATTTAGGGTTGAATCCAAAAAATGTTAAAGTTGTCAAACCAAATTATTAATGGAGATTGTTTAAAGGAAATAAAAAAAATTCCTGATAAGTCTTTCGATTTAGTTTTTGCTGATCCACCTTACAACATGCAGATTGGTGAAAAATTAACTCGTCCAGATGCAAGCAAAGTGAATGGTGTAAATGATAAGTGGGATCAATTTAATAGTTTCAAACATTACGATGAATTCTGCATTGCTTGGCTTAATGAGTGTAAAAGAATTCTAAAAGATAATGGAAGTATCTGGGTAATAGGATCATATCATAATATTTTTCGTCTAGGATATCACTTGCAAAATTTAAATTACTGGCTGCTTAATGATGTAATTTGGAGAAAGAATAATCCTATGCCAAATTTTAGAGGTACACGATTTACTAACGCACATGAAACTCTTATCTGGGCTTCAAAAAATAAGAAATCAAAATATACTTTTAATTATCAATCTTTAAAATGCTTAAATGATGACCTGCAGATGAGATCGGACTGGACATTACCAATTTGCAACGGAAAAGAAAGACTTAAGAAAAACAGAAAAAAAATTCACTCTACACAAAAACCAGAGGCTCTTTTACATAGAATTATTTTAGCTACTACAAACAAAGGTGATGTCATCTTTGATCCATTTTTAGGTACTGGAACAACAGCGGTGGTAGCTAAAAAATTAGGTAGAAAATATTTTGGAATAGAAAGAGATAAAAATTATTTCAAAGCTGCTGGTGAAAGAATTAAAAAAGCTAAGGTAATCGAGGATGAATATTTAGATACTATTGAAAACAATAAATCAAAACCAAGAGTACCTTTTGGTTCTCTTGTAGAACTAGGAATATTAAAGCCAGGTACTACCCTATTTGATCCTAAAAAGAAGATTAATGCTAAAATTATGGCTGATGGAAGTATCAAATATAAAGAGTCAGAGGGTTCAATTCATAAAGTGGCAGCAACAATTATGGGAGCAGAAAGCTTTAACGGTTGGACTTATTGGCATTGTAATATTAATGGATCCACTGTTGTAATTGATAGTTTAAGACAAAAATTTATCTCAGAAACTAAAGCTTAATCCTTATAAACTTTACCTAAGTATCTTTTTACAAAAAATTTACGTTTTACCAAAAACTTCAAAAATAGATTTCTAACGTTTTGAATAATTTTGCTTGAAAAGTGAAATGCAAAGAAGTTAAAATTTGATCTGCTTCTAATAATTTTTGCCCTTTTTGATCTAATTTCAAAATAGTTATTTTCTTTATCAAGCTTATCTTTTGTCAATAAATTAAATATTTCAAAAGCACTTTCTATAGATTGTCCAGCACCTTGTGCGAGTGTTGGCAAAAATCCATTAAAGGCATCTCCAATATAAAATACCTTTTTGTTAGAAGAAGGCATAATTTTTGAAGTAAAATATAAAGGCCATGTTTTAATTTCATTCTCAAATATATTTTTTAATTTTGGATTTTGTTTTAAAACTATTTCTTGAACTAACTTTTTGATGTTATCAGGCTCATATTTTTTACATCTAATTATACAAACCATATTAAGTTCTTTTTTTTTATTTATTGGATAAAGAACAATATGACTGTTACTTCCAAGCATTAAACTTATATTTTCTTCATTTATATCAAATTCAAATTTTGAATTTAAAATTACTCTTGCTGCAATGGCTTTTTTAAATCTTGGCTCATTTTTTTTTGTTTCGAAAAAAGACCTAGTGTTTGAAAATATTCCATCAGCAGCAATAACGAAATCTACAAGATCATTTGTATTGTCATCAAATTTGATAAGAACTTTGTCTTTAATTTCGGAAACTTCTTTCATTTTTTTTCCAAATCTTAAATGCTGTGTGTAAATATCTTCTTTTAAAAATTCGATTAAAGTAGATCTTTGAAGGGTTGTGTATTTTGCTTCTGAGCTATTAAACTTAGATAAATTTAAATCACATATTTTTTCATTTTGTATATTATAAAAATCTATTGTTTTTGGGTGAAAAATTTTTTCGTTATTAATTTTATTAAAACTTATTTGATTTAAAATTTTTATACTGTTAGTTGCTAATTGAATACCGTAGCCCTCCTCAAGAGACAAACTTTCTTCTCTTTCATAAACCATAAATTCATGTTCTGTATATTTTTTAATTAAATTTGCTAAAGTTAATCCTGCTATACCAGCGCCAATTATTGCAATTTTTTTTTTCATTAGAATAAAGTTGAAACTTGATTAAATATTCTTTTGGTAAAACTAGGAATAAATTCTTTATTGTTATTTAAAGAGTACCAATTATATGATTTTGGAATCTTATTTGAAAATTTATAATATAAATTTATATTAAGACTTAAGTTTGAAATTGAATTTTTATAATTTTTTAAAAATTTCCAATCTTTATTTACAGAATTATTTTTCATTTCTTTCATTAATGGTAAATTGAAATTCTTAAGAAATTTAATTTCATTCTCTTTTGTCAAAGCTATCTGTTTTTTTTTACTCACAAAACAAAAAATGTTGTAGTTCATAACTTTTATTTTTCTTTTTTTAATAGTTTCAATCTTATTTGACGATTTAAAATACCTACAACTTTTATTCAAACAACATTGACTACATTTTGGGTCTTTTGGTTTGCAAATTAAGGCTCCAAATTCCATTAATGCTTCAACAAAATCCGAGTTTCTGTTTGTAACGAAAAGATTTTTTTTATTGGAATCAATTAACTTTACAAAATTTATTCTCGACTCATTTTTATTTAAATACCTTGAAAACACTCTTTTTACATTACCATCTATAGCTATTGTTGGGTGATTATGAATAAACCCTAACAAAGCGTTACCGGTATAATCACCAATTCCAGGTAACTTTTTTATTTCTTTTAAGTTATTTGGTAGCTTAGAATTGTATACTTTTACAAGTAATTTAACTGTTGCCAATAAATTCTTTGCTCTTCTGTAATAACCTAAACCTTCCCAGAGCTTAAGAATTTGATTTTCATTTATTTTAGATAAAGACTTGAGTGTCTTATATTTATTAGTAAATTTATTGAAATAAGGAATAACTGTTTTTACCTGTGTTTGTTGCAGCATAAATTCACTTAAAAGTCTGTAATAAAGCCTTTTTGGTGATTTTTTGCTAACACGCCAGGGTAAATTACGTTTGCTATTATCATACCAAGCAAGAATTTTTTTTGATAAAGTTGAGCTTAAATGCATAGTAAAAATAATAATAAAACTCAGGTGTTCATACAAGGACTAAGACCTTTTTCAAGTTTAATACCTAAGACTTTAAAAAAACATGTTAGGAAAGGCAGCTATAATTACTCAAATATTATTGATAAATGGACAAAAATTGTGAACAAAGAAATTTCCGATGCATGTTATCCAGAATCAATTAAAATGGGAAAGAATTTTAAAGATGGCACACTTGTTTTAAATGTTATTCACGGCAAGGAATTACAAATAGAGTATAAAAAAAGGGAAATAATTGACAAAATCAATTCTTTCTTTGGATATAGTTGTATAAGTCATGTCACATTGAAAATTATGCAAAAAAAAACAATCTCGAGAGATAATGTTTTTCCTAAAATTAAGAATAATTACAAAATTGAGCAAAAAATGAAAAAAGTAAATGATAGTAACTTAAAAACCTCGCTTAGTAATTTTTTAAAGGCATTCAATGATAGAAATAAATAAACTGTTAAAGTTATCATTTATAATATTTTGTATCTTTTTTGTTAGAGCAGAAAGCCAAATATTAAGCATAGGTGACTCAAATGCTAAAGTTACTGTAAAAGTTTTTTCGTCATTAACATGTCCACATTGTGCAAATTTTCACACAAACATTTTTAATAATCTTAAGAAAGAATATATTGATAAAGGTCTTGTAAAATTTGAACATCACGCTTTCCCACTTGATTTGGCAGCTTTAAACGCTGAAGTAGTTGTTAGGTGTCAAAAAGATATTGATAAAAAATTTCAATTATTAGAAAAAATTTATGAAAAACAAAAATCTTGGGCTATTGGATCTGATATTAATAAAATCAATAAATTAATAAAAAAAATTGCTTTAAATTATGATTTAACTGAGGAAAAAATGGAAGCATGTCTTAACGACGACAACGCACAAGATGAGATTCTTAATCAGAGAATTGAAGCTCAAAAACTTTATAATATTGACTCCACCCCAACAGTGATTATCAACGATAAAAAGTACTCTGGTAAAGTTGATTATAAAAATTTTAAAAAATTTATAGAAAAGAATTTATAAATGAGATTTAAGCAGCTAGAAATTACAGGTTTTAAATCATTTTCTGAAAAAACTACATTTTTAATTGAAGACGGGTTAACGGGTATAGTCGGTCCAAATGGATGTGGGAAATCTAATATTGTTGAATCTTTAAGATGGTGTATGGGAGAAAATTCTGCAAAAAGTATGAGAGGTACAGGAATGGAGGATGTTATTTTTTCAGGCACATCTAATAGGCCCTCTAAAAATATTTCGGAAGTAAGGCTTTTGCTCGACAATGAAAATAATGATGGGCCTTCTCAGTATAAAGAGTTTGAAGAAATATCTGTGAGAAGAAAAATAGAAAAAGATAAAGGTTCTAAATATTTTATTAACGATAAAGAGGTAAGAGCGAGAGATGTTCAGACTTTATTTGCAGATTTATCAACCGGAGCACATTCGCCTTCGCTAATAAGCCAAGGAAGAATAGGTCAACTAGTTACAGCAAAACCTATAGAGAGAAAATCTATCCTCGAGGAAGCTGCAGGTATTTCAGGAATTCATGCAAGAAGACAAGAGGCTGAAACAAGATTAAATGCTGCTGAAAATAACTTAAAAAGAGCAGACGAACTCAAAAGACAGCAAGAAAAGCAATTAGATAATTTAAAAAAACAAGCTGAAGAAGCAACAAGATATAAAGAAATTTCTAAAGAAATAAAAAAAATTGAAGCTGGCCTTTATTACTTAAAGATAAGAGAAATAGAGAAAGACAAAAAAAAAATTATTGAAAAGCTTAGTGAACTTGATGACGAAATTAGCGCAGTAAATATAGATTTAAATCATAATAACTCTCTTCTAGAAGAAGAGAATAGAAAACTTGCTCCTCTTAGAGATAAAAAAATGGAAAGTGCTGCAAGCTTACAAAAGCTAAATTTAGATATGACTAATCTTATTGAAGAAGAATCGAGAGTAAAATCGCTCCAAGAAAAACTTGAAAAATCTATTAAAACTCTGGAGTCCGATCTTGAAAGAGAAAAAAGTATTTCTCTTGACGCTGATTTAAATGAGAAAAGAATATCAAAAGAAAAAAAAGAACTTTTAAAAACAGAAAATGAATTATTAGAAGTAGAGACAAATTCCTCTAAAGAATTAAAAAACTCTAAAGCTAATTTGGATGATTTACAATATAAATTGAACACATTGTTAGATGAAATTGAAAGATATATCGATGAAGATAAAAAACTTTCTAAAAAGATTTTCAAGGATCTTAAACAATTAGTAAAGAGTATTACTATTTCTCAAGAAGAATATGCTGAAAAATTTGGGAAAGATAAATCGATTCAAAGTGACTCGATTAAAAGAAAAGAGAGAATTAAAAATATTGATTTAGAGTTAGAAAATTGGAGAAATTTAAGTTCTAATTCTGAAAAAATGATGTCTGAATTATCAGAAAGAAAAAATAAAATTCTTGTAGAATTATCCGAAAACCAAAAAAATCCTGAACGTATTGCAACATCCAAGGGTCAAAATCTTCAAAATTTAGAAAATACTAAGAGAAGAAATGAAGAAATAGAAAATGAACTAATTGAGTCAGAGAAAAAATATAATTCTATAAATCAAAATATGAAAGAAATACAATTAAAGCTGTTTGGATTAAAAGAAAACAAAGCAAGAAATGAAGCTTTGATAGAAGGTATTGAAAATAGAAAAAAAGATTTATTATATTCTATTAAAAGTGAGCTAAATATTGATAATGAGGAAACTATTCTTTCTCAATCAGATTTAAATGATGTTCCTCCGGAAAATCTACCGACTATGGATGCTCAATCTCTAAAAGTAGAAAAGATAAAAAAACAAAGAGAATCTCTTGGCTCCGTAAATTTAAGAGCGGATGAGGAAACAAAAAAATATGAGACGGAAATTAAAAAAATGGAAGATGATAGGGCTGACTTGTACTCTGCAATAGTAAAGCTTAAGACGAGTATTGATGAATTGAATCAAAAAGGTAGAGAAAGATTGCTTGAAGCATTTTCTAAAGTGAATAGGAAATTTAATGAGGTTTATACAAAATTATTTAATGGTGGAAACGCAAAAATAAAGCTTGTTGACTCAGATGATCCTTTAGAAGCTGGTTTGGAAATGTTTGTGTCTCCCCCAGGTAAAAGATTACAGTCGATAACATTGCTATCAGGAGGTGAGCAAGCGCTTACAGCTTTATCACTTGTTTTTGCAGTATTCTTAGTGAATCCGTCACCGATTTGTGTTTTAGATGAAGTTGATGCTCCATTAGATGATGCTAATGTTACAAGGTTTTGTGGACTATTAGATGAACTAACTAAAATTACAAAAACAAAATTTATTATAATCACTCACCATGCTTTAACAATGTCAAGAATGCATAGACTGTACGGAGTTACAATGGCAGAGCAAGGAGTGAGCCAACTTGTCTCCGTAGACTTGCAAAAAGCAGAAGAACTGGTCGCCTAGACGAAAATAATGACAATTCCAGAAGACTTTAAAACTCGCCTAAAAATTGCAAAGAAAAAAATTAAAAAACAGATTGAAAATGATAGTGAAAATAGAGGTTCGTTTATGGGTGGTGCTTTTAAATTAGGAACAGAACTGGTGGCTGCAGTAGCAGTTGGGACAATTATTGGGTTTATTTTAGATAATTGGTTTGATACTAAACCATGGTTAATTATAATATTCTTTTTTTTAGGCACGGCAGCTGGCATATTAAATGTAATACGCACTGCCAACAGAATGCAAAAAGAAGACTAATACTGGGAATTTATGGCAAGCAATCCAATGCAGCAATTCAGTGTTCATAAAATTGGACCTGAAATTCAAATTGCGGGAATAGATTTATCTTTTACAAACGCTAGCCTGTTCATGGTTATAAGTGCAACTATTATAATTTTATTTTTATTTATTGGCACTAAAGAGAAGAAAATTATTCCAGATAAAATTCAACTTATTGCTGAAATGTTTTATACCTTTGTTGCTAAAATGATAAGCGACACTGCGGGTTCTAAAGCTAAACCTTATTTTCCTTTTATATTTAGTTTATTTATGTTTGTTTTGTTTTGCAACATGGTGGGGATGTTACCTTACTCCTTTACAGTTACCAGTCATATTATTGTTACATTGATTATGGCACTATTTATTTTTATTGCAGTAACTATTATTGGATTTGCTAAACATGGTTTTAAGTATTTAAGTATATTTGTTCCAAGTGGAGTTCCAGCTGTTTTATTGCCTTTGATAACCATTATTGAGATTATTTCATATTTGAGTAGACCAGTAAGTTTATCAGTAAGATTATTTGCAAACATGATGGCGGGGCACACTATGTTAAAAGTTTTCGGTGGATTTGTCATAAGTTTAGGATTGCTAGGCGGGTGGTTACCACTTAGTTTTTCAATAGCATTAACAGGCTTAGAAATTTTAGTTGCATTTTTACAAGCTTATGTTTTTGCAATATTAACCTGCATCTATTTAAATGATGCATTAAATTTACATCATTAACAAATAAAGGAGGAAAAATGGAGTTAGAAGCGGCAAAAATGATTGGAGCAGGTCTCGCTGCAATCGCATTAGCAGGAGCTGGTGTAGGTATCGGAATTATTTTCGGTAACTACCTTTCTGGTGCTATGAGAAATCCATCAGCAGCTCAGAAACAATTCCCTAACTTGCTTTTAGGGTTTGCTTTAGCAGAGGCGACTGGACTTTTCGGTCTTGTGGTAGCTTTAATTATTTTATTTGCATTTTAAATAAATAATTATGAGTAAATACTTTAGTTTTATTATAGCTTTCTTTGCTATACAAAATAATTTGTTTGCAGCTGAGGCGGGCATGCCTCAGCTGGATCCAAAATATTGGGCATCTCAAGCTTTTTGGTTGATTTTAGTTTTTTCAATTTTGTATATATCTATAGCAAAATTCTATCTTCCCAAAATAAAAAATAATTTAGATAACCGTGAAAATAGAATTAAAGACGATTTAGAAGATGCTAATAAATTTAAAGAATTATCTGAGACGAAACTTGAACAGTACAAAAAGATTTTGGAGGATGCCAAAAAAGAAGTTATGAAAATTCACCTAGAGTCTAAAAATACTCTAGATAAAGACATTCAAACAAAGAAAGAAACTATTGAAAAAGAAATTGAAAAAGAAATTATAAAAGCTCAAAAAGATATAAGCGATTTAAAAAAAAACTCTATAACGAATATTCAAAAAATATCGGAAAATATTGCTTCGAACATTATTGAATCAATCTCTGGAGACAAACTTAATGAAAGCAGTGTTAAAGCAACGGTAGAGGATGTATCGAAAAAAAACTTAGGTAAATATTTATAATGATTGATGCTACTTTTTGGGTAATGATATCCTTTTTTGCTTTTATAGGATTGCTAATATATTTTAAAATTCCTCAAAAAATTAAAATTACTTTAGATGATAATATTAAAAATATAAAAGATCAAATTGATGAAGCTAATAAACTCAAAGAGGATGCTAAAAATATCTTAACGGAGCATGAAAAAAAAATTAGTAATTCCAAAGCAGAAGTTAAACAAATGATAATTAAAGCAAATGAAGAAGCAGAAAAAAATGTTATAAAAACAAATCAAGATTTCCACAATTTAATGGAGTCTAGAAAGAAAAGCGCTGAAGAAAGAATAAAACAACTTAAAAATCAGGCTTTAAAAGATATTAAAAACGCTTCAGTTAAAGTTGCTATAGACTCAGTCGAAAAACTCGTTAAAAACTCATTGGATAAAAGCAAATTAGATAAAATTTATAGCTCTAGTCTTGAAGAAACAAAATTAGCACTTAAGAAAAAATCTAGTTAGAATAGCCATAAAAATATGGCAAAAAAAACAACTGTTATTGGTTCAGGTTTTGGAGGTCTAGCTGCTGCTCTTAGATTAAAAGCTAAAGGCCATAAAGTAACATTAGTTGAAAAACACTCTGATCTTGGTGGTCGCGCTAGAGTTTTTAAAAAAGATCAGTTTATATATGACGGGGGTCCAACAGTAATTACTGCCCCGTATCTATTTGAAGAATTGTTTTCACTGTTTAATAAAAAAATTTCTGACTATGTTGAAATAGTGCCTTTAGATTTATGGTACCGATTTGTATTCAGTAATGGAGACAGATTTGACTACAACGGCGATGATAAATCTATGGAAGAGCAAGTAAAAAAATTTAGCCCCTCAGATTATGATGGATATAAAAATTTAGTAAATTTTACTGAAAAAATTTTTGATAAAGGTTTTACAGATTTATCGGATAAACCATTTAATAATTTATTCTTTATGATGAAACAAATTCCATCTTTATTAAAATTAAAAAGTTATAAGTCAGTCTATAGTTTAGTTTCGAACTATATTTCCAATGAAAAATTGAGAAGAGTATTTAGTATGCACCCTCTTCTAGTAGGTGGAAATCCTTTCAGTACTACATCTATATATACATTAATTTTATTTTTAGAAAAAAAATGGGGTATTCACTACTCAATGGGAGGAACTGGAAGTGTTGTTAAGGCGTTAGAAAAACTAATGGTAGAAGAAAACATCAAAATCATCAAAAATGCTGAAGTTACACAAATAATTACAGAGAATAAAAAAGTAAAAGGAATTAAGATTAATAATTCAAAGATAATTAATAGCGATTACATAATTTGCAATTCCGATCCTCCTAACGTTTACAATAACTTAATAAAATCAAAGGAAGATTATGATTTTTTATTTAAACAAAAAATGAAAAGAATGGATTACTCGATGGGATTATTTGTTTATTACTTTGGTTCTAAAAAAAAGTTTAAAGATGTTGCGCATCATACAATATATTTTGGAGAGTCTTATGAAAAACATCTTGATAAAATTTTTGAAAAGAAAATACTTTCTGACGACATAAGCTATTATTTGCATAGACCATCAGCAACAGACCCAAATATGGCTCCAGAAGGGCAAGATGCTTTTTATGTTTTGGTTCCGGTGCCAAATAATTTATCTAAAGTTAACTGGATTGAAGAAGGTGATAAATTTAAAGATCTAGTTTTAGATAAAATGGATAAAACTGTTCTTCCTGGTATTAAAGAAAATGTAGTAAGTGATTTTTATTTGACACCTGATTACTTTGAAAATGATTTAGCAACTCTTTATGGTTCTGGATTTTCAATTCAGCCAAAATTTTCACAATCAGCTTATTTTAGATTTCATAATCAATCTGAAATATATAAAAATTTATACTTTGTTGGCGCAGGAACACACCCAGGCGCTGGAATGCCCGGTGTTCTTTCATCGGCAAAGGTTTTAGACAAATTATTTTAATGAAAAATAATTTATTAAAAAAACATGCAAAATCATTTTATTGGGCGAGTTTTTTTCTATCTAGGAATATTTTGAATAAATGCTCATCTTTATATAATTTCTGTAGAATCTTAGATGATATAGTTGATAATAATAACGATCTTAGTTCGAAGAGAGAAGTTTTCTTAAAATTTAAAAAAGATTTTGAGAATAAAAATCTTAATAATCAAATTATAAAAGATATGTGGTCAGTTATTGATAGTGAGAGTATTTCTAAACAAATAATAATAGATTTATTTGATGGAGTTGAGACAGACTTAGAGGAAAAAGTAGTGATTAATTCAAAAAAAGATCTTTTGGTTTATTCTTATAGGGTTGCTGGAACAGTCGGATTAATGATGTCAAAAATCTTGAAAGTGAAAGATAAAGAGGCTCATAAAGGTGCGATAGATCTTGGTATAGCTATGCAGCTTACTAATATTGCTAGAGATGTTTGTGAAGATAAAGCACGAAATAGACAATATGTAAAACACGATTTTTCATCAATTCGAGCTATTATAAATGAGTCTCAAGTATTTTATGAAAGATCATTTACATCTATTAGCAGTATACCAGTTAAATCTAGATTTTCAGTTATTGTTGCTAGAAGAGTTTATAGAAAAATAGGTGACTATATTCTTAAACAAAATAACATAGATAACTATAATAAAGCAGGCAAAATCTATGTCCCGGTATTGGAAAAGGTCATTCAGACTTTTTTATCTATTGTTGACTTTGTTAAATTATTATTCATAAAAAATTTAAATTACGACAATCAATTAAATCATAATATTTTAGAGCAAGAGATTAATTTGAATGAAAGAATTTGATTATATTATTATAGGAGGTGGATGCGCAGGTTTATCTTTGGCCTATGAACTTGAAATAAATGATAAGTTAAAGGAGAAAACTTTAGCAATAATTGAAACCCGTGAAGAATATAAGAGAGACAAAACTTGGTCATTCTGGAAAGTATTTGATCATAATTTTGAAGATTGTGTAATTAAAAGTTGGAATAATTTTACAATTAATACTACTGAAAACTCTAATGAATTAACAAATAAAAAATTTCCTTACCAAAGTATCGATAGTGGAAAGTTTTATAAAAAGATAAATTCTAAACTCTCCACAAATTCTAATATTAGTTTTTTCAAAAATCTAAACGAAGTCAATTCAGAAAATTCAATAATTTTTAATAGTATTTTTGAAAAAGAATTAGATAAAACTGAGTTATGGCAACACTTTCAAGGTATCGAGATAGAGACACCAAAGAACATTTTCGATGAAAAAATTATAAACTTAATGGATTTTAATTGCGATCAGAGAAAAGATGTGCATTTTTTCTACACCTTGCCATTCAGCAAAAATAAAGCTTTGATTGAAACTACTTGGCTATCAGATTTAGAGGACCAGAGCCTCAGAGATTATGATCTTCAGTTAGAAAATTATATTGAGAGTAATCTGGGTATCAAAAACTATAAAATAAATTTTACTGAAAAAGGAGCTATACCACTCTTTTCTCCATCATTTAAAAAAAATAATAAAATAATAAATATTGGATCAGCTGGGGGGATGACACGTTTAAGTACAGGTTACACTTTTTTGAACATTCAAGAACATAGTCGTTATATTGTAAAAAATATTGACAATATTAATAAAGCAAAAATATTCTCCTTAGGAAAAAAATATCAATTTTTAGATAAAGTATTTCTAAGAGTATTAAAAAAACATCCCGAAAAGATGCCTAAAATTTTTTATAATATGTTTAAAACTTCTTCTAATACAATTATAAAATTTTTATCAAATAAAAGTAATATTATTGAGGACATAAATATTATTAGCAAAATGCCAAAATTAATTTTTTTAAAAGCGTTGTTTAATTAATGGAAAATATTAACTTTAAGCACTCAATTATATTTTTTAATTTTTGCATTTTGATAAGTCCTCTTTATTCAATGCTCAATTTTGAACCAGTTATATTTTGCTTGTTTTTAATTTTAATTTTGGGAATTTCTCACGGTGCATTAGATAATATTAAGGGAAAAAAACTTTTAAAATTATTTGGATACAAACAAACTGTATCCTTTTATCTTGCTTATGTATTAATTTCATCATTAATAATAATATTCTGGCTGATATTTCCTAATACAATTTTATTACTATTTTTGATTGTGGCCGCCTATCATTTTGGAAAAGAGGATACAGTATTTTTTTTTAGAAAAAAGTTTTTTATATCTGAGTGTTTATTCTTCTTAAAAGGATCAACAGTAATTATAGCTCCACTATTATTGAATAGAGAGGAAACTAATGAAATATTTAGGATTCTAAATTTTAAAGTTTTTGAAGCAGGATTATTTAGTAATGAATTTTTAATTGTGATGTTGTGTCTTGGTTTTTTATCATCTATGTACATTTCAAAAAAAGAGAGCTCAAATCTAAAAGGTGTCATGATCATGGACTTCTTTTCTTTAATAATACTAAATCTTTTTTTATCGCCTAT
>CACAWM010000007.1 GCA_902536205.1 uncultured Pelagibacteraceae bacterium
AATAATTTAAAAAAGGCAAGCGTTGAAGGTAAGGGAGTTCTTAATAATAGAATTTCAGAATATATTTTAACTAATCTTGCTCAATGTGGAATTAAAACTCACTTCATTAAACGCTTGAATATGAGAGAACAGCTAATTAGAAAAGCTGATATTTTCCCTATAGAATTTATTGTTCGAAATATTGCAACTGGATCGTTGACTAAAAGACTTGGTATACCAGAAGGAACAGTTTTGGAAAAACCATTATTAGAATACTGTTTAAAAAAAGATGAATTACAGGATCCTTTAATTTCAAAAGAGCATATCTTTTCATTTGGATGGGCTTCAGAAAAAGAGATAATTGAAATTGATAAAACGACTTTAAGAATAAATGATTTACTAGTAGGCATGTTTAGAGGAATAGGTATTAAACTTATAGATTTTAAAATTGAGTATGGAAAAGCTTGGAATAAAGATAATGAAAAAAAAGAGATCCTTTTAGCAGATGAGATTAGTCCTGATACCTGTCGATTGTGGGACTCAAAAACTGAAAAAAAACTTGATAAAGATAGATTTAGAAAAGATTTAGGTAACATAATTCAAGGTTATCAAGAGGTTGCTAGAAGATTAGGCATTATGCCTGAAGAAACAAATATTAGTGAGGTCAATTTTGGAAAAACTATTCCAATAAAATTTAAAAAAAAATAAATTGAAATTCTCAGTAACAGTAACGCTCAAAAAAGATGTATTAGACCCACAGGGTAAGGTAGTTCAAAACACATTGGTAAATATGGGGATGAAAAATCTCAAGAATATAAGGCAAGGTAAACATTTTGAAATTGAAGTTGATGAAAATGAACTGTCATCAGCTGAGAAAAAGGTCGATGAAATGTGTAAAAAGCTTTTGGTAAACTTGATTATTGAGGATTATAAAATTTATAAAATTTAATGAGATCATCTGTAATAGTTTTTCCAGGATCAAACTGCGATAGAGACATAGGTGTAGCTCTAGAAAAAATGCAGTTTAAAAATCAAATGGTTTGGCATAAAGAAACTACATTACCTAAATCTGACTTAATAGTTATTCCAGGAGGCTTTTCTTATGGAGATTATTTAAGATCGGGAGCCATAGCTGGTAAATCTTTGATAATAGATGAAGTTATTAAAGCTGCTAATTCTGGATGTTTAATTTTAGGAGTTTGTAACGGATTTCAAATTTTAACAGAAACAGGTCTGCTTAAAGGTACCTTATTAAGAAATAAAAATTTAAAATTTATAAATAAGGATATTCAAATAAAAGTTTTAAATAATGAAACCAAATTTACAAATAAATATAAAAAAGATCAAATTTTGAAGATCAATATTGCTCATAATGAGGGAAATTTTTTTACAGATGCCTTTCATTTAGAAAAGTTAAAAAATGAAAACTTAATTGCATTTAAATATTGTGACGATAAAGGCAGTATTAATGAAAATTCTAATCCTAATGGATCTTTAGAAAATATTGCAGGAATTTTTAATAATAATAAAAATATCTTAGGAATGATGCCTCATCCTGAAAGAATGGTTGACGAGATAATTTCTAATAAAGATGGGGTGAGCTTATTCTCAAGTTTGTTGAGTTAAAATGAAAATTTCAAATGAGATAGTTGAGAAACATGGACTTAAAATTGATGAATATGAAAATATTAAAAAATTACTGAACAGACAGCCCAATTTGTTAGAACTTGGAATTTTTTCTGCGATGTGGAATGAACATTGTTCATATAAATCCTCAAGAATTCATCTTAAAAAATTACCCTCAAAGGGCAAACAAGTCATTCAAGGTCCAGGAGAAAATGCAGGTGTTATTGATATCGGAGATAACGATGCAATAGTTTTTAAAATCGAAAGTCATAATCATCCATCTTATATTGAACCCTATCAAGGGGCTGCTACTGGTGTTGGCGGAATATTAAGAGATGTATTTACCATGGGGGCTAGACCTATCGCTTTGCTAAATTCAATTCACTTTGGTTCACCTGATCATCCAAAAACTAAAAGTTTACTTAACGGGGTTGTATCTGGAATAGGAGGTTATGGAAATTGTATTGGTATTCCTACAGTTGCTGGTGAAACTAAATTTAATGAGACTTATAATGAAAATATTTTAGTGAATGCTATGGCTGTAGGTCATGCAAATAAAGATAAGATTTTTTATTCAAAGGCTAAAGGTTTAAATAAATCTGTTGTTTATGTTGGCTCCAAAACAGGTAGAGACGGTATTCATGGTGCTTCTATGGCTTCAGCAGAATTTGATGAAAACTCAGAAGAAAAAAAACCAACTGTACAGGTAGGCGATCCATTTACAGAAAAACTTTTAATGGAAGCATGTTTAGAATTAATGAAAGATAATTCAATTATATCAATTCAAGATATGGGTGCAGCAGGATTAACTTCCTCTAGTGTTGAAATGGCCTCAAAAGGTGGATTAGGGATAGAGCTTGAACTAGATAAAGTTCCATGTAGAGAAGAAAATATGACACCATATGAAATGATGTTATCTGAAAGTCAAGAAAGAATGTTAATTATTCTAGAAGATGGGAAAGAGCATAATGCAAAAAAAATATTTGATAAATGGGATCTAGATTTTGTTGTAATTGGAAAAACTACTAATACAAATAACCTAACATTAAAATTTAAAAATAAGATTGAAGGAGTAATTCCCATTGAAGCGCTAGCATCTAAAGCACCAATTTACGATCGAAAGTGGATTAAAAAAAAACCACAAAAAAAAGAAATCAATTTAAAAGATCTTAAAAAGATTAAAATTGAAGATGCTTTAATAAAAATTTTATCAAGTCCTAACCATTCAAATAAAAGTTGGATTACAAATCAGTATGATCAAAGTGTTATGTGCGACACAGCTCTGAAATCAGGTTCAGATGCAGCAATAATTAGAATACATAATAAAGATAAAGCTATAGCAGTTTCGGTAGACTCATCTGCTAATTATTGTAAGTCTCATCCATTAACTGGTGGTAAACAGATTGTTTGTGAAAATTGGAGAAATTTAGTTGCAGTAGGAGCGAAACCTTTGGCGATAACTAATTGCTTAAACTTTGGTAACCCAGAAAATAAAGAAATTATGGGAGAATTCGCTGAATGTTTAATTGGAATAAAAGAAGCTTGCGAATTTTTGAATTATCCAGTCGTTTCTGGAAATGTTTCTTTTTATAATGGAACTAATAAAAAGAGTATTTATCCAACTCCAGTTATAGGTGGAGTTGGATTGATAAAAAAATTAGTGAGTCCGCTGAGTCATAATTTTAAAAAAACAAAAAGTAAATTAATATTAATAGGTAAAACTTTTGGACATCTCGGAAGAAGTTGTTATTTGAAAGAAAATTACTCAATTGATGAAGGCATGCCGCCAGAAGTAAATCTTTTAAATGAAAAAAATAATGGTGAATGCTTGCTCAAATTAATTGACGATAATCTAATCTTATCTTCTCATGACGTATCAAATGGTGGGTTAATAACTTCAATTTCTGAAATGTCCTTAGGCTCTCATATTGGTGCTAAAATTCTAAAACCAAAAAAACTAACAAATTCAATTGAATATTTTTTCGGAGAAGACCAAGCCAGATATATTGTTGAAATTGATGCAGAAAATGTTTCAAAAGTTGAAAAAATATTAAAGATTCATAATATTTATTTTGAAAACATAGGGCATACTCAAAACGAATACTTAGAAATTGATAATGAGCTTAAAATTAATATTAAAGATTTATTTAAAATAAATAACGAATGGTATAATAACTATTAATGCCTTTACCTTTAGAAGAAATTAAAAAATTAATTAAAAAGTCTATTCCAGACGCTACTATAGAAATTAAAGATCTAATGGGAGACAGTAACCATTATGCCGCTACAATAAAATCATCTCAATTCAATAATTTAAGTAAAATTGAACAGCACAAACTTGTATATAAATCATTAAAGGGTAAAATGGGAAACGAATTGCATGCTTTATCAATTACTACAGAAGGAAAATAATGGAAATAAACGAAAAAATAAAAAATTTAATTAAAGATAACGATGTTTGTTTATTTATGAAAGGTACACCCGATTCACCTCAATGTGGTTTTTCAATGGCTGTATCTAATATTTTAAAACATTTAAATATCAATTTTAAAGGTGTTAATGTTCTTGAAGATGAAAATCTTCGTCAAGGAATAAAAGAATTTAGTGACTGGCCCACTATTCCTCAACTTTATGTGAAAGAAGAATTTTTAGGTGGATGTGATATCGTAAAAGAAATGTTTGAAAAAGGTGATCTTAAAAAACTACTTGAAGAAAAGAAAATTATTTAATGAGACAGTTTATTTATAAAACTGTGATTATAATTTTTGGTCTAATCATTGCTTATGAGTTTACAATTGGAAAAACAATAAATAAATTTGAACAAAAAGCAGATCTTGTTCTTTCTAAGGAAGGAAGAAAGTCACTTGTAATATCAGTTAAAAAAGAAATGCAAAAAGCTGTCGATAAAGAGAACTATCTAACAAATGATGAGAGAGTTTTAATTAATAATTTTATCGATAAAATTAAAAAAGAATTAAAGATAATTAAATAAAAAATCATTCATTTACAAATGAAGTATACAGGCTGGGAGCTACATAATTTTGATAAAGCTAATCTTTTTAGAACATATCAATTTCATCTAATAAAAAATGAAATAAAAGGGAAGATTCTTGAGGTTGGCCCTGGAAACTGTATCTATTTAAAAGCTTATACAAGTTTAGGTAAAAATATTACTCTTATTGAACCTACAAAAAAATATTTTGATATTTTAAATAAACTAAACAAAAAAAATAAAAATATAATTGTTAAAAAAAATATGAATAATATTAAAATAAATTCTTTTGATACTATTTTATATTTAGATGTATTAGAACATATCAATGATGATATTAGCGAATTAAAAAAAGCTTACAAGCTTCTTAAAAAAAATGGAACCCTTATCATTTGTGTTCCTGCGTTTCAATTCTTATACACTTTATATGATAAAAAAATTGGTCATTATCGAAGATACGATAAGAAAAGTTTTAAATCCTTATTAAAAAAATGTAAAATTTTTAATTATAAGATGAGATACTTTGATTTTATTGGTTTTAGTTTAATACTAGCTTCAAAAATTTTTTTTAAAGATAGTACAAAAAATTTCCCTCTTAAAATTAAAATATGGAATATGTTAATACCGTTATCTTTTTGTTTAGATTTTTTAATAATGAAATTTTTTTATGGTAAGTCTTTATTGGTAAAAATAAAAAAAATTAGTCACATTTAAGTAATTTTCCTGTTACAAATTTTTTATTATGAAATGAAAGTTTAAATCCAGTTTCCGAAACTATTTTACAATTGTAGGGAATTGTTTTTTTTATATTCCTTACATGCTGAACGGCAAGGAAAGGTCTAGCATAATTAGTATCAATTAGTTGCCATTTGTCAAAACAATCGTATTTAGTTTTAAATAAAAAAGGTTCTACAGAATGCGCAGGACTAACAAGAATACACATTTTCTTTTCATTTAATTTTTTTATTTTTTTTGATATTTCTCTTCCGCTAATCCCCATATAATCTAATTCAAATTTATTTGTTAAATCAATTAATCTGGAAGGTGTATTGAACCATATATATTGATATGGATGTATTTTTACATTTTCTAATAAAAAAAGAGAAATTGATAAAAACCCTCCTATTAAAAAAATTTTTTTTGAAAAAAAATATAAAGAAACTAAACCTAGAAATAAAAAAAGTGGTATTAAAAAAAGTATATGTCTAATTTCATCATAAAGATTTACGTTTGTAAAAATTAATAATATTGGAATAATAATTGAAGTTGCTAAAATTGTACCGAATACCATTATATTACGTCTACTCTTTAAAATTTTTTTTTCAGTTAATGGTATCAAAATAAGACCAGCCAAAATAATTAAAGGTAATTTTACTGTAAGCCAAATAAAAATATAACTTGATGGTAAATTTTTAGCCTTCATGCAAGACCCTAAAGTGGTTGTGCATACATCATGGTAATAATGACTCATCCATTGTATCGCATTAAAAAAAGATAATGGGCTTATCCAATAAAGAGGATTTAACAAAAATATGAAAAAAATTAAAAATAATAAAAAAAATAGAAATTTTAAATAAAATTTTTGAATAAATCTTACTAAATTAAATTCTGAAATATTTAAGAATATGATCAAAGAAATTAAATATTGAATGAATATAAGTATCCCAGTAACTCTTATTGATAATAAAAATGAGGTAGATAAAGCAAATAGCAATAGTCTCAAAAAAGATATATTGTTGTTATTGGATACTTTTTCAAACAGATTTAAACTTAGATATGTGCATAATAACCAAACACTCATAAAAGGAATATCTTTAGGATTGAACAGCGAATGTCCAAACAAATAAGGGTAAAGTAAGTAAATGGATGAACCAACATAACAATAGTTTTTTTGACTAATTACTTTTTTTAATAATTTGAAAAATAAAATTCCCGATAAGAAAAAAAATAAGAATACTACAAAATGTTTTGATAAAAGTTTTGATCCAAAATCATTTATGTCTTGATATTTAAATAATAATTTTTTTAAAAAGAATTGTATTGGTTGAGAAATGTATTGAAAACCTACACCGTAATATTTGTCTTTATTTGCAAAAACGTCTGTTTCCCTCTCTTTATCAAAAAAAATTTTATCTTTTGTCTCTTTAGATATTTCTAAATTATATTTCCAGTTTTGTTCCTCATGCCATTCATCATGAGAAATTCCTACGTTTACTGATAATACGCTGCCGATAATAAAAAATATTAATAAAAATGATGTAAATAAATTTTTTGTTGAAAAAAAACTCATAATAGTTTGAGTTTATTTTATTTTTGACTAATTGAAAGTTTTAATTATCTAGAATAATATTCAATTACTAAATTAGGTTCCATTATTACTGGAAATGGAACTTCTGAAAATTTAGGGACTCTTACTAGTTTTGCTGTCTTATTTTTACCATCTAGCTGAATGTATTCAGGAACATCTCTTTCTTTACTTTGTAAAGATCCATCGATAACTGTTAGTTTTTTAGATTTTTCTCTTACTTCTATGAGATCTGTGCTTTTAACAACGTAGCTCGAAATATTCACTCTTTTTTTATTAACTTTTATATGACCGTGATTAATCATTTGTCTTGCAGCAAAAACAGTAGGTGCGAATTTTGCTCTATAAATAACTGTATCTAATCTACTTTCAAGTAATGCTATAAGATTTTCAGTAGTATCACCTTTTTTGGAAAGAGCTTTTCTATAAATATTCCTAAACTGTCTCTCGTTTATATTACCATAATAAGCTTTTAATTTTTGTTTAGCTTGCAATTGAATTCCGTAGTCTGTCGGCTTTCCCTTTTTATTTTGGCCATGTTGACCTGGAGGATAAGCTCTAGAGTTGAAAGGACTTTTTGGTCTGCCCCAAATATTTGCCTTAAGTCTTCGATCAACTTTATGTTTAGATTTGAGTCTTTTAGTCATATTAATTAATTGTGTTTTTATAAGCTTTACTAATGATTTGTCAATTAAGCTTTAATGTTATTTTTTACTCAATGTGCTTATAATACTAGCTAAAATCCTTAATTCTTTATCGTTTGGTTCTAATCTATAAATTAAATTATTTATATTTAATATCATTGAGTGCCTTTTCTCTTTAGGAATAAAAAAGTCTTTTTTTTCTAAAAGGCTTATTAAATGGGCTAATAAAGAAGATATTTTTGATTTAGATGAAACTTTTAAATTTAGTTCATTATTTTTAATTTTTTTATCATTAAGTAACTTAAAAATCTCGTAACAAATAATAGTCAAAGAATGCGATAAGTTTAAAGATTTAAATTTTGGTGAAGTTGGAATTTGTAAAATATAATTAGAAAATGATAAATCTTTATTTGATAAACCTGATGCTTCAGGACCGAACATTAAACCCAAGTTAAGATTTCTTCTTTTGATTATTTTTTGAAATTCTCTAAGTGAAATATTTTTTTTATTTATGTCTCTACGTCTTGCACTTAAAGATATGACCAAATTAAAAGGCTCTATTGCATCTTTAATATTATTAAATACTTTCGCTTTATTTATAATATCAAATGCACCTACAGATGTTGCTTTAGCTTTATGATTTGGAAAATTAATTTTAGGCTCTACAATGTGAAGTTTTGAAAAACCAAAATTTTTCATTGCTCTGGCACATGCACCTATGTTTTCACCTAGTTGTGGTTTTACTAGAATGAAACCAAATTTACTGCTCATTTAAATTAGCAGGAGCTTTTTCTTTATAAAGTTTATAATCTAAGCTATCAATTAATGCTTTAAATGATGCTTCAATAATATTTGGAGATACTCCAACTGTAAACCAACTAACACCTGTTTTATCAGTACTTTCAATTAAAACTCTTGTTGTTGCTTCAGTACCGGTATTCAGTATTCTAACTTTATAATCAAGTAACTTTAAATCTGAAAAAAAATTATAGTATTTTGTTACTTTTTTAAAATTAGATCTGATCGCATTATCCAATGCATTTACAGGTCCATTCCCTTCACCGTGACACTCGATTTCTTTTCCATCTATCAAGAAAACTACGCTTGCTTTTGTTTGTATTTTGTCGAATTTTGAAACATTCACATCGTAACTTTTTACTTTTAAATATTCAGGAACTTTACCTAATAATCTATTAGCTAATAATTCAAATGAAGCATCAGCTCCATCATATGAATAACCACTAAATTCTCTATCTTTCACCTCATCCAAAATTTTTTGAATTTTTTGATCTTTAGAATCAATTTTAACTCCATATTGTTCTAGTCTTGATAAAATATTTGATCGACCAGCTTGATTTGAAACAATAATATTTCTATGATTCCCAATTGTTTTCGGATCAATATGTTCGTAAGTTTTTGGGTCTTTCTTCACTGCTGAAACGTGAAGGCCTCCCTTGTGAGAAAAGGCTGAGGCACCAACATAAGCCATATTTTTATTAGGTTTTCTATTTAGTATTTCATCTAACAATCTTGAACATTCAGTTAATGAAGAAAGTTTATCTTTTTTAATGTTAATTTCGTATTTATCGCTAAAAGATTTTTTTAAACATAAGTTAGGAATAATTGACATCAAATTTGCATTACCACATCTCTCACCTAAACCATTAATAGTTCCTTGAATATGTCTCACACCGCTTTCAACTGCAGCTAAAGAATTAGCCACAGCATTTTCTGTATCGTTATGCGCATGAATTCCAAGATTGTTTCCAGGTATTATTTTTGCAACTTTTGTAACAATTTCTCTAACCTCATTCGGTAGTGTACCACCATTAGTATCACATAATACAACCCATCTAGCACCATTATCGTAGGCTTGCTTTAAGCAGTCAATTGCATATTCTGGGTTAGCCTTATAACCATCAAAAAAATGTTCTGCATCAAACAAAAATTCTTTCTTGTTTTTAACAAAATGTTTTGTTGTTTCTTTGATGTTTTCTAAATTTTCCTCTTTTTGGATTCCTAAAGCAACTTTTACATGAAAATCCCAAGATTTTCCTACTACACAAACTGCTGGTGTATTCGCATTCATTAAAGAAGCTAAACCAGGATCGTTATTTGCACTTCGACCAGTTTTTTTTGTCATACCGAATGCAGTAAATAAAGTTTGTTGCATTTTGGGTGGGCTTGAAAAAAATTTTGTATCAACAGGATTTGCTCCAGGCCATCCTCCCTCTACATAATCAACTCCTATGTCTGATAAAACTTGTGCTATCTTATTTTTATCTTCAATTGAGAAATCAACACCTTCTGTCTGAGCTCCATCTCTTAAAGTAGTATCAAATATATATATTTTCTCTTTACTCATTTAAATTTCCAAGTTGTCTGTTCTTTTTTATCCTCAATGATTACTCCTTTACTTGCTAGTTCAACTCTTATTTTATCAGCAAGCTTATAATCTCCCTTTTGTTTTGCTGCCAATCTTTCTTTAATTTTTTTTTCAATAAATTCTTCCGAAATATCTTTATCTACTTTTTTAAACTCTTCCCACTCGTTTTTTGTTAAATCAAATAAACCAATTAATTTACAAGCACTATTAAAAAATTTCTTACTTTTTTCATCACCTTTATTTGCGTTTGCATAAAGGTTGTGAATTTTAGCAATGAAACCAGGGGTATTTAAATCATCAAGTAACGTGTCTATCTCTTTCAAAGGTATTTCTTCATTATTTTCTTCATACAATTGATACCATTTTTCAATGGTTGCTCGTTGATTTTCTAAAAGTTTATTATTCCAATCTAGTGGTTGACTGTAGTGAGCACTTAATAATGCTAACCTAACGACCTGACCGGAATATTTTTTAGTTGCATCAGTTATAGAAATTATATTGCCTAAAGACTTTGACATCTTTTCATTATTAATGGTTACAAATCCATTATGAACCCAATAATTTGCGAAGTTTTTCGTATTATTGTTACAACAAGACTGGGCAATCTCATTTTCATGATGAGGAAAAATTAAATCGAGACCACCTCCGTGAATATCTAAATTTTTACCAAGGTATTTTTCACTCATTGCTGAACATTCAAGATGCCAGCCTGGTCTACCTCTTCCCCAAGGCGAATCCCAACCAGGTTCTTTTTCATTTGAAGGCTTCCATAAAACAAAGTCCATTGGATTTTTTTTTAGGTCAGAAATTTCTATTCTACTCCCTGCTTTTAACTCATCTAAATTTTTGTTTGATAATTTTCCATAGTCTTTATATTTGCTTACAGCAAAAAAAACATGATTTTTATTTTCGTAAGCAAATCCCTTTTTGATTAATGAAGATGTCATTTCAATCATTTCTTTTACATGTTCTGTAGCTTTTGGCTCTATCGTTGGTTTTAAACAGTTTAAACTCTTGCAATTTTCATGAAAAATTTTAATCACCCTATTAGTAATTTCATTTATATCTTCTTTATTATTTTGAGAAGCTTCTATTATCTTGTCATCTACATCTGTAATATTTCTTACGAACGTTACATTTGAATTGTAGAGAACCTTTAAAACTCTAAATAAAACATCAAACACTATAAGGGTTCTTGCATTACCTACATGGGGGCTCTCATATACAGTCGGGCCACAGGCATATAAGGAAATCTTTTTTATATTATTTGGCTTAAATACCTCTTTTTTTCTTGTAAGAGAATTTGTTAATTTTAGGCTATTCATTAAATGTACATACCGGTATCGGATTCATTTTGTGTAAATTTTTTTCTCTTATTTCTAAATATTTTTGATAGTTTGGATCGTCTTTATTTTCCATAGCTTTCTCTAAATCTGCATAACTCATTCCAAGTTGTTCTACGTCGTTTCTTCCATCATCCCATAGACCATCTGTGGGTTGGGCATTAATTATTTCTTCTGACACACCGAGATGTCTGCCTAATTCCCACACTTGAGATTTGTTACAGTCAGCTATAGGAGAGATATCGACCCCACCATCGCCGTATTTAGTATAAAAACCAACACCAAAATCCTCAACTTTATTACCTGTTCCTACAACAATTCCATTATTTGCTGCTGCTACTTGGTATAAAGTTGCCATTCTCAACCTTGCTCTTGAATTTGCATACCCATGCTCATTATCAAATTTATTTAAAACTTGAGAAAATGAGTTAAAGATTTTATCCATCTCTAACAAATGATGTTCAACATTTTTGTATTTTTGTTTTAACCATTTAGCATGTGTCAAACTTAAATCATGTTGAGATTTGATTTGTTTAATTGGCATTGTTAACACAATTGTTTTTCTACCAGTGTTTGCACATAGAGTACTAACTACAGAAGAGTCTATTCCACCCGATATTCCAACTACTAATGATTTTGGCTTATAAGAAGCATTATTGCAATAGTTGTCTATCCAGTCGGTTATTATTTCTGCTCTTTTTTTTATATCCATAATTAATACCTTACCTTTCTTTTAAGGTTTGGTCTTAATAATTACAATAATTATTAAGACGCAGCTTGAATAATTTTATTAGATATTTTTGAATTTTTCTTAATTTCTTCAGAAATTAAAAAAGCTAATTCTAATGCTTGGTCTGCATTTAATCTTGGATCACAGTGTGTTCTATATCTACTAGAAAGATCTTTCTCGGAGATTTTTTGAGCTCCACCTGTACATTCAGTTACATCTTGACCAGTCATCTCGATATGTAATCCACCAGCATAACTTTTTTCTGCTTGGCTTACTGCAAAGAAATTTTTAACTTCTTTAAGGACATTTTCAAAGGGCCTTGTTTTAAATCCTGTAGCGGCTTTAATTGTATTACCGTGCATAGGATCACAAGACCAAATAACTTTAAGTCCTTCTTTTTTTATTACTTGCATTAATTTTGGTAAATATTTTTGAACATTGTCTGCTCCAAATCTTGAAATTAGAGTTAATCTACCAGCTTCATTTTCAGGATTTAGAATATTACATAAATTAATTAACTCCTCTGGCTTTAATGTTGGACCACATTTAAGACCAATAGGATTTTTTATACCTCTGCAAAATTCTACATGAGCTCCGTCAAGCTGTCTTGTTCTGTCTCCTATCCAAACAAAATGAGCTGAAGTATCGTGATATTCTCCTGTAGTTGAGTCTACACGCGTCATAGACTCTTCAAAAGGTAAATGTAAAGCTTCATGTGATGTATAAAAATTTACAGTTCTTAATTTTCTATCGTTATCTGGATTAACTCCACAAGCCTCCATAAAAGCAAGTGAGTCACTTATCTTGTCTTCAATTTCTTTATATTTGCCTTTAGTTTTATCTTTAATAAATCCCAAGTTCCATAAATGCACTTGTCTAAGATCAGCAAATCCTCCCTGTGAAAAAGCCCTTAATAGATTTAAAGTAGAGGCTGATTGTGAGTATGCTCTGAATAATCTCTTAGCGTCTGGAATTCTCGCTTTTTCTGTAAACTCCATTCCATTAATATTATCACCTAAATAACTCGGTAACTCTTTTCCATCTTTTTTTTCAGTTGGAGCACTTCTTGGTTTTGAAAATTGTCCTGCAATTCTTCCAACTTTTACAACTGGCACCGAGGCTGATGCTGTTAAAACCAAAGACATTTGTAAAAGAACTTTAAAAGTATCTCTAATGTTATCAGGATGAAATTCAGCAAAACTCTCCGCACAATCTCCACCTTGCAATAAAAAAGCTTTACCTTCAGCTACGTCAGCTAAAGACTTTTTTAAAGATCTAGACTCTCCGGCAAAAACTAAAGGAGGATATTTTTTAATTTTACTTAAAACTAAATTAAGTTCCTCTTTATCCTGATAAACAGGAAGATGTTTAGCAGGTAATTTTGTCCAGCTATTTAAGTTCCATTTTTTCATGATCAACCTGCGATATATATAGAGTATTGCTTTAAAATATTCAATACAATATTAACTGAATATTTACTTAAATGTTTCTACATTACTATTTAATGAAATAATTTTTAATTCAATGCTAAATTTTGGATATTTTTTCCTAAATATCTTTTTAATTTTTTGAAAAGAATTTTTGTGTACGTTCGTTTCATTTAAATTAGTAAAATCTTTTTTTCTATTAATAATTTTTGCAGCACCACAATCACGATGATTAATTACGATAAGTTTTTTAATATTATGCAATTTTACTGAAGTTTCAAAATTATCCCAAAATACTTTATGCCATCTTTTAAATTTATTAGCGGTAACACCTATAGCCGATCCTGCGATTGTAAAATGGCTATATTTTCCAGTTAGTTTCTTTTTTTTTAAGTAATTATACACAATAGGTTGAAATCTTGGATCAATACACGACAAAACCATCGCTTTGTAATTAGACTTCATCTTATTCAACCGTAACTGATTTTGCTAAGTTCCTAGGTTTATCTACATCACAATTTTTTAACAAGGCAACGTGATACGCTAGCATCTGCAGTGGTAAAGCTAATAATATTGGAGACAATAAATTATCAATGTGTGGAACTCTTAATCCAAATCTTATATTTTCATTAAGAGACTCTTTTTTATAATCTGTAATAAAAAGTATTTTTCCTCCTCTCGCAATTACTTCTTGCATATTAGACATTGTTTTTTCAAAGTATTTATCTTTTGGCGCAATAACTATAACTGGTAATCCCTCTTCAATTAAAGCTAAAGGTCCATGTTTCATTTCACCGGCAGGATAGCCTTCTGCATGTAAGTACGATAATTCTTTTAATTTCAATGCACCTTCTAAAGCTATTGGAAAAGAGGATCCTCTACCCAAAAACATTGAACCTTTTGCAGAAATGAATTCTTTTGCCATTAATTGAACATCACTCTCATCTTTAATACATTTACTAATAGCTTCTGGCAGTTTTTTTAAATTGCTAATATTTTTAACATAAGTATTTTCTTCAATATCTTTTCTTACAAAGGCTAATTTTAAACATAAAATGTAAAGCACAGTAAGCTGACCTAAAAATGCTTTGGTCGATGCAACTCCAATTTCTATTCCAGCATGAATTGGTAAAACCCAGTCTGAGTTTCTTGCTATTGTGCTTTCAATAACATTTACTATTGAACAAGTTTTAACATTGTTTTTTTTGCAAATGTCTAGTGCAGCTGCAGTATCGGCTGTTTCTCCTGATTGAGATACAAAAATATAAAGGTTGTTAGAATTAAACTTTAATTTTCTATATCTGAATTCTGAAGCAATATCGATTTCAACATCAATTGAAGTTAATTCCTCAAACCAATATTTAGCTGTTAAACATGAATTATATGCTGTACCGCAACCGATCAAAACTATCTTGTTAATATTTTTCGGCTCTATTGGAAAATTAAGAATGTTAATATTTTTTTTAATACTATCAACATATTCATCTATACAATTTTTAACAGTATATGGTTGCTCAACGATTTCTTTAAACATAAAATGTTTGTATTCACCTTTATCAGTTTCATCCTGATTTTCTGACATTGTAAGAATTTTTTTATTTACTTTTTTAAGGTTATCGTCATAAAAACTCACATCATCTTTAGTTAAAACACACAATTCTCCATCATCTAGATAAGAAATTTTATTTGTCATAGATTTTAAAGCATATGAGTCTGATCCAATATAATTTTCTTCTTTTGAGTATCCAACAGCTAATGGACTTCCTCTTCTTGCTCCGATAATAATATTTGAGAAGTTTTTAAAAATTATTCCTAACGCGAAACTACCTTTTAATTTTTTTAATGTTTTAAAAACAGACTCTAATGGTTGGTTGTTATTTAATGCTTCAGAAATTAATAATGTTACTACCTCTGTGTCTGTTTGAGATTTAAATTTAATTCCTTTAGCCTCTAATTCCTTTTTAATTTCATCGGAATTTTCAATTATTCCGTTGTGAACCACAGAAACTTGTTCGGTTGAGTGAGGATGTGCATTAATTATATTTGGAATTCCATGAGTTGCCCATCGTACATGACCGATACCAATGTTACCATTTGTGGGTGTTTTGAAAAGAATTTTTTCTAATTCCTCAACTCTTCCTGAGCATTTTTTTTCATTAATAATATTATTATCTAAAGTAGCTAGTCCTGCAGAGTCATAACCTCTGTATTCTAATTTTTTAAGAGAATTTAAAATATTAATTGAAACAGGTTTATTGCTGGCAATACCAATAATTCCACACATTATCTTTTCTTTCTTTTATAGTTTTTAATTTCAACTTGTGATGATCTAGTCAGTGCCAAAGTATTTTTCTTTACATTCTTTGTAATCACAGAACTAGCCCCAACAGTACTATTTTTTTCAATATTAACTGGTGCCACAAGTGATGAATTTGATCCTATAAAAACATTATCAGAAATTTTCGTTTTTGATTTTTTAACACCATCAAAGTTACAAGTAATTGTTCCTGCGCCTATATTTGAGTTTTTTCCAATTGAGGCATCTCCAATATAAGACAAGTGATTAACTTTAGAATTTTGATTTATGTTTGATTTTTTAGTTTCAACAAAATTTCCAATTTTAGAGTTACTCTTTAAAACTGTTCCCTCTCTCAATCTGGCATAAGGGCCTACAACAACATTTTTTTCAATTGTAGTTCCCTCTAAATGGCTAAAAGATTTTATATATGAATTGTCACCAATTTTTACTTTTGGTCCAAAAACTACGTACGGTTCTACAGTAACATTTTTGCCAAATAATGTGTCTTTAGATAAAAATATCGTTTCGGGAGCAATTAAATTCACCCCTTTAGTTAAAGCTTTATTTCTTAAAACTTCTTGAGAAAGCCTATAGGCATTAGCTTTATTCAATTTATTATTTCTTTTCATTAAAAATTTCTTTACATTAATAATGTAACTGAAATAAGTCACAAAATATTTCTTTTTAATACTTTTAAAATGACTCAAATTTACACAATTCTTTTCGATTTAGATGGCACTATAGTAAATACTGCTCCAGATTTAATGGCAGCTCACAATCATGTAATGAAAAAATTTGGTCATGCTGAAAAAAAATTATCTGACATTAAATCATTAGCTGGTAAAGGTGCATGGGTAATGATGCAAAGATCTTTTAAAGAGGAAATCAAAGATGAAAAAGTTAAAAAAGAAATGACCAAAGAATTTCTAGACTACTACTCAAAAAATATTGACCAGAACAGTCAGCCACTCAAAGGATCCATTGAGTTTTTAAATTGGGCAAAAAATAAAAATATTTCTATGGGTGTTTGCACAAACAAACAGGAAAAATTAGCAATTGATCTTCTTAAAAAATTAGATATGTACAAATATTTTGAATACGTTGCTGGTAGTGATACTTTTTCATTTAATAAACCTGATCCTCGACATTTAACTGATGTAGTTGAAATCATCGGTGGTGATTTAAAAAAAACAATTATGGTTGGAGATAGTGAGGTTGATGCCAATTCAGCACATAATGCAAATTTGCCATTTGTATTAGTAAAAGATGGATATACTGAAAAAACCGAAAAAGAAATCAAGCATGATGAATTAATTAACGACTTCATTGGGTTTGATAAAATTATTGAAAAATATTTATGATAACTTTTGCTTTGTTTTCAGCATTGTCCACCTTTTATTTTACAATGTTTTTTACACCTGGTCCTAATAACGCCATGCTTACTACTTCGGGAATGAAATTTGGTTTTGTGAGAACATTGCCTCATTTAATAGGAATTCCTTTAGGTCATATTTTGCAGATTGGTTTAACTTGTTTTGGTTTAGCTAATTTATTTTTACTTTACCCTCAGGTTCAATTTTATATGAAAATTCTATGTTTCATTTACTTAGTTTATTTAGGATGGAAAATGATTGGCTCATTTAGCTTAGTTCAAAAGGAAACAGGAAGACCGTTGAGATTTTATGAAGCTTCATTATTTCAATTCATAAATCCTAAAGCTTGGTCTATTGCTGTAACGGTTGCTTCAGGTTTTTTTCCTACAGAAGAAAATATTATTATTGGAGTTGCTTTTGTAACTATTACAGCTGCAGTTATTTGTTTTCCTACAATTAGCTTGTGGGCCTTATTCGGTAGCGGTTTAAGAAAATTTGTTACTGATGTAAAAATAAAAAAAATTATTGAATATTTGTTAGCAATTTTATTAGTATTAACTGGTTTATTTATACTGCTTAAATAATCTTTGATTTTTATACCCTCCCCTAATATAAGTCTAACGAATGCATTTTACTAAAAAAACAATTTCAGAAAAACGTTCAGATTTAATTAAAAATTTAAAATCAAAAAAACTATTAAGATTTCCCGGAGCATATAATCCTCTATGTGCTAAGCTTATTGCCGAAATAGGTTTTGATGGTGTTTATGTTTCAGGTGGAGTTATGTCTAATGATCTTGGTTTGCCAGATATAGGTCTAACGACATTGGATCAAGTAAGTTATAGAAGCAATCAAATAGCTAGAGTTACCGACCTACCAACGATAGTTGATATTGATACAGGCTTTGGAAACTGTAAGAAAACAATTGAAGTATTTGAAAACAAAGGGTTGGCTGGATGTCATTTAGAAGATCAAATAGCTGAAAAAAGATGTGGCCATTTAGATAATAAAGAATTGGTATCTAAAGAAGAAATGGTAAAAAAAATTCAGGAGTCAGTAAAATCAAGGAAAGACAAAAATTTTTTAATTATTGCAAGAACTGATGCTAATTCTGTTGAAGGGTTAAATAAAACATTAGAGAGAATTAAAGCTTATGAGGATGCAGGAGCTGATATGATTTTTCCAGAAGCTATGAAAGATGAAAGCGAATTTGAAAAAGTTAGAAAAGCAGCGAGAGGATATTTGTTAGCTAATATGACTGAATTTGGAAAATCTAAATTGTTAAATAAAAATCAATTAGAAAATTTAGGCTATAACCTTGTAATTTATCCTGTTAGTACACAGCGTCTAGCAATGCAAAATGTGGAAATAGGTTTAAAGTCTATATTTAATGATGGCCATCAAAACAATATTATTGACAAAATGCAGACTAGAAAAAGGTTGTACGAGTTAGTAGAATATGACAAATACAATACACCAGATAAAAAAATTACTGATTTTTCTACAGAGGGGCATGAATAATGAGTGAAGAAATTAAAAAAGGTTTACTTGGTATAGTTGTCGATGAAACAACAATATCTCATGTTGTGCCAGAGTTAAGTGCACTTACTTACAGAGGTTATACAGTTCAAGAACTTTGTGATAAGTGTGATTTTGAGGAAGTTGCGTATCTTGTTCTTAATGGTGAGCTACCAAACAAAAATCAGCTTAAAAAATTTATCAAACAAGAAAGATCTGAGAGAAAACTTTCAAAACAAATATTAAATGATATTAAAAAGATGCCAAAAAATGCTCATCCTATGGATGTAATTAGAACATGTGTAAGTCTCATGGCATTAGAAGATAAAGACACAAAAGATAATTCACCTGCAGCTAACATGAGGAAAGCAATGAGAATATTTGCTAAAACTCCCACAGCAGTTGCCGCTTATTTTAGAGCAAGAAAAGGTAAGAGTATTATTTCTCCAAGTAAAAATTTATCTTTTTCTGAAAACTTCTTTAAAATGATGTTCAACAAAGTTCCAGATAAAGAAATAGTTAGAGCATTTGATATCTCATTAATTTTATACGCTGAACATAGCTTTAATGTATCTACTTTTACCGCAAGAACAATTACCTCTAGTTTATCAGATTTACATGGAGCAATTACAGGAGCTATAGCTTCTTTAAAAGGACCATTACATGGTGGAGCAAACGAAGCAGTAATGCATATGATGAAGGAAATTGGAAAACCAGAAAAAGCTAAAGCTTGGATTGAAAATGCATTAGACAAAAAGAAAGTTGTAATGGGATTTGGTCATAGAGTATACAGAACAGGAGACTCTAGAGTACCTACAATGAAACATTATATGTTTAAAGTAGCCAAGCTTTTAAAAAAAGAAAAGTACACAAAAATTTATGAAATTTTAGAAAAAGTAATGATAGATAAAAAGAAAATCTATCCTAATGTAGACTTCCCGTGTGGTCCAACTTATTACATGATGGGAATTGATATTGATTTCTATACACCAATATTCGTAATGTCTAGAATAACTGGTTGGTCAGCACACATCATGGAACAGCATGCTTCTAATAAGTTAATTAGACCTTTATCAAAGTATAGAGGCGCTGAAGTAAGAGAAGTAATGCTTTTAAATCAAAGATAATTTGAAAATTCTTAATTTCTTTAAAATAATTTTTTTTAATATATTAATTTTTTTTTCTCTTTTAATTATAATTGAATTAATTTTTGGCTCCTGGTTTAAAAATAATTTTTCCTACCGATTATCATCAGAAAGAAATATCTATAGAGTTTATAAATTTGATTTTTCTAACTACAAAGGTGAGTCAATATACAAAAGAGATACAAATGCATTTAGATATAACGAAAATCCAATTGATGTGAATGATATAGACATAATTTTCACTGGTGGTTCTACTACAAATCAAAAATTTTTGAATTTTCAAGACACTATTGTAGGTAATTTAGATAATTACTTTAATGAAAAAAATTTTGTTAATGCTGGTGTTGACGGACTTTCGATAAGAGGTCATATAAATTCGTTTAATTTTTGGTTTAATAATATAAATGATTTAAAATCAAAGTTTTACATCTTTTATTTAGGAATTAATGATCAAAATTTATTAAGATATAAAAAAAAATCTGTTGATGAATTTCAAGAGTCCGATTTTGAGGGAAACATAAGAGAATATCTAGAATCTAATTCTTTCTTTTATAAAAAATTTCGTCTTTTGAAAGCTAATCTTTATTTAAAATATAATATTCAAAAGGGAGCAAATATAGTCAACAAAGATAATGTTGTGTACGGGGAAAGGTCTAAAAAGAAATTTATAACCTATGAGGAATTTAAAATGAACAATAAAATTAACAATTTATATTTTGATAAATATATTTTGTTGCTCAACACACTCACTAATAAAGTTGAGAAATTAAATGCAAAACCGATCTATATAACCCAAATATCAGGATATGGAATGAATTCAGAATTATTTTCAGCTGCAAATGCGATCATGGATCATTGTAAAAATAAAAATTTACAATGCATTAATCTCGCTAAAGATATAAATTTAGATTATGAGGATTTTTACGATAGTTTACATTTAACTCCAAAAGGATCGCTTAAAGTTTCCTCTTATTTATCTAAGAAATTAGAAAAGATTATTAATTAATTTAAAATATGGTAAAAAAAGTATAAAGTATTTGAATATGACACTAACTAATTTTCTTCTTCTTTTAATTCTTTCTATATTCACAACTTACACATTCATGAATTGGAAAGGTATAGATAAAGGTCCAAAACTTACAATTGTTCTTCAATTTGTAGGGTGGACTATTTTATTTTTTGTAATTGTTTTTGTTCTTAAAATGATTGGATTTATTAACGAGTTTTAATAATCTTCTGAGTTATTCTATCTAATATAATTGCTAAGATTACTATTCCTGTTCCTCCGATAACAGCTGAACCAACATCTAATCTACCTAAAGCAATGTAAACAGTTAAACCTAATCCTCCAGCTCCAATCAAAGCTGCAATAACTACCATAGATAAAGCTAACATTAACGTTTGATTAACACCTGCCATAATAGTTTTTAAAGATAAAGGAATTTCAATTTTTATAAGTATAAGAAACCTTGTTAATCCTAAACTTGAACCGGCTTCTTTAAAACCTTTACCGACTTGTCTAATTCCTAAATTGGTTAAGCGAATTATTGGCGGAAGTGCAAATATAATTGTTGCAACAACACCTGGGGTTAGTCCTACTCCAAAAAGCATAACTACGGGTATTAAATAAACAAAGCTTGGTATGGTCTGCATAATATCCAACACAGGACGCAAAATAATTTCAAATGTATTACTTCTAGAAGCTAAAATTCCTAAAGGAATACCAATTAACATACAAAATAAAACTGCAGTAAATATCATAGCTAAAGTGGTCATGCTCTCAGACCATAAATCAACTAGATCTATAAAAACTAAACTTACAAAAGAAAATATTGCAAACTTTAAACCATTAGTTCTATAAGCAAAAAAAATAAATATTAATAAAATGATTGGAAATGGGATAAAGTTAAAAAGAGAGTCTAAGCTATTTAATACAGTGTCTATGGGGGCTGAGATTTTTTTAAAGAGTGGCCGTTGCTCAAATAGCCACTCTTTAATATTTCCTTCTATCCATTCACCTATTGGAATGTATATTTCGTAATCTGAAGGGGCTAATTTTAAACTCATTAAAATTAACCTGAACCCTTACTTGATCCAACTATCAAATGTACTTTGATTAGCTTTTATCCATTCAGCTGCATGTTTCTTAATAGCTTTTTCACTTTTCTCACCCTTGTTCATTTTCAAGTTTTGAGCTGCAATATCTCCAAGAGGTATAGAAGCTTTTTTAAGCATCTTCTCTACTTTTGGATTTGCTTTAAGAAAATCTACATTTGCTGCTGGTCTGATATCATCAGCGCCAAAACCTAAATTTACTTTAGACTTTGTAGCATTAGCGATCTTAGTTGGTTTTGTTTTACTGTATGGAACTTCAATCCAAACTACATCTTTACCAAGTTTTAAAGCACCAACAGTCCAATTAGGTGTCCATGTATAAAATAGAATAGACTTTCCATTTTTGTATTTAGATACTGCATCTGCCATTGAAGCTGAGTAGTCCGCTTTTACTGGATTGATAAAATCACCTAATCCAAGCTCATCAAAGTGTTTTGTGATTTGTTTTTCACAACCCCAACCTGGAGGGCAAGCAACCATGTCCGCTTTTCCATCACCATTAGAGTCAAACTCTTTTGCATGTTTTTTGATATCCATTACGCTTTTGATGCCAAATTTATCTGCTGATTTTTTATCAACTAAGTAACCTTGGGCTCCTCCACCCTTCATTACATAACCAACTGGTTTAACTTTCCCTTTAGACTCTGATATGTAACCATCATGAGTGCCGAACCAGCCGTTCACCCATAAATCAACATCACCTGATGTTGCTGCTACATAAAACACTTGAGGTTTCATTACAGTTGGGCCTGAAACTTTGTAACCCATTTTTTCAAGAGCCGCCTTATAGATCTCAGCCTGAAAGTAACCTGTATCCCAGTCTGCCTTACCCATTTTGATCTCGTTAGCATATACAGCACTACTAATAGTAAGAGCTGCAATTATTGATACTAAATGTTTTAAATATCTCATATTCCCTCCTAAATTCAAAAAATTTTAACATGTAAAGAATTCTAATGTAACCGTAATACAACTAAAAAGTGAGATATGTCTTATATGCGCACCAAAGTGCGCATATTTTCTTATTTGCTAATTAATTCTTAATTTATCCAACTATTAAAAGTTTTTTGATTTGATTTAATCCATTCCTCAGCATGTTTCTTTATTGCTTTTTCACTTTTCTCACCCTTATTCATTTTTAAGTTTTGAGCAGCAATATCAGCTAAAGGTATAGATGCTTTGTTTAAAAACTTTTCTACTTTTGGATTAGCTTTTAAAAAATCAACATTAGCAGCTGGTCTAATGTCATTTACACCAAAGCCCATATTAAGTTTTGACTTTGTTGCATTTGGTACACTAACCACTTTTGTTTCACTAAAAGGAGCTTCGATCCAAACTACATCTTCTCCCAATTTTAAAGTACCGACTGTCCAATTAGGTGTCCAAGTATAAAATAATACTGATTTACCATTTTTATATCTTGAAATTATATCTGCCATAGCAGCTGAATAATCTGCTTTTATTGGATTAATAAATTCACCTAGACCAAGTTCTTTAAAATGTCTTGATATAATTTTTTCGCAACCCCATCCTGGATGA
>CACAWM010000008.1 GCA_902536205.1 uncultured Pelagibacteraceae bacterium
GATATGTTTATTTATCAAGGTCAAAAATCGTTTTATTTATGGAACAAGATAAATCCTGAGATAGATGATACATTGATAGAATTATTAAAATCAAAACTCAGATGATAAAAGTTGGCATTACAGGCTCTCTAGCATCAGGCAAAACCACAGCTAGCAAAATTTTGTCTTACAAGCGTGGACCGCTATTTAGTGCTGATAAAGCGGTTTTAGAACTTTATAAGAAGAAAAGTTTCAAATCTTTTATAAGTAAAAAGTTCAAAATTAAAAATAATAATCAAATAAAAAAATCGATAAAAAAATTAATACTTAAAAAGAGAGATAACTTAAAAAAACTAGAAAGAATAGTTCATCCATTAGTAAGAAAAAAGATGAAAGAATTTACTTTAAAGAATAAAAAAGAAAATATTCTTTTTTACGAAATACCACTATTAATTGAGAGCAAGCTTATGAAATTTTTCAATATCACAATCTTCATTAAGTCTAAAAAAGCTTTGAGATTAAAACGATTTAAGTCAAAAAATGGTGAAAAAAAATTGTTCACTTTACTTGATAAAAAACAGATGAATGTACAAAAAAAAATCAGATTTTGTGATTATGTAGTTGTGAATGAAAAAGATTTAAAGATTTTAAAAAAAAAACTTTCTTCTATAATCTCTAAATATGAATGAAGTTTTCTTAGATACAGAAACTACGGGCTTATCATTTAAGGAAGGACACAAAATAGTTGAAATAGCGTGTATTGAGACAAAAGATCTGATCCCAACTGGAAATGTTTTTCATAAATTAATTAATCCAAAAAGGAGCATGCCGGATGAAGCTTTTAAAGTTCACGGATTTTCTGAAGAATTTTTAAAAGATAAAGAAACTTTCGACATGATTGCCGACGAATTTCTTGATTTTATTAAAGACAAAAAAATTATTATCCATAATGCTCCATTTGATTTAGGTTTCCTAGACGGAGAATTAGGATTAATTAAAAAAAATAAGATAAACAAGATATCTGTAGTTGATTCTTTAGAAATAGCTAGAAATAAATTCCCAGGTATGTCAAATTCTTTAGATGCTCTATGTAAAAAATTTAGCGTAGATCTTTCTCGAAGGAAAAAGCATAACGCATTATTAGATTGTGAGTTACTTAGAGAAGTTTATATTAATTTACTTGATGTAAAAGAGCCAAAATTCAATTTGACAAATAATATTACAGATCAAAATTTTAGCAAAACAAAAGACTATTGCAAAACAATTATTAAAATTTCAGACGAGGAAATTAAAAAACATAAAGATTTTTTAAAATCAGAATTAAGAAAAAATTTTTATTGAACTTTTCTCATTTTATATAATTTTTCAAAATCTACAGTTTCATTTATTTTTACATCTTTAAAACCTGAATTCTCAAATAAAAAGACAAAGATCTGTCTAAGCTCAGGATAAATTTCGTCTGGCACCTTTATAAGAATTATTTTTTCTATTTCTTCTTTCAGAGTTTTTTCATTGTTTAATTCAACTATGGTCGAATAAATTATTTTAGTTTCAATTTTTTCAAAGTTATTGTTGTTTGGTGTAAGGCTTAAACTAGTTAAAACTTCTATTATATTTTGTTTTACTTGAATGCTATTAATATCAATATTTATTTTATAGTTAGATATATCTTTTGAAAGAAGAAAAAACACTTTTGGATTAGGAATATTAAATTTTAGATCTTTAATATACTTGCCAATAATTTTATAGCTCATCTTTTTTATTATCTATTATTTCACCTTCAATGGTTTCATTTTGATTTGTCGTATGAGATTTTGGTTTATTTTTAAATAAAACAGCAAACAAAATTTTTCTGGTAAACGGAATTAATAATAAGAACCCAATTAAATCTGTAAAGAAACCAGGCACGATAAGTAACAATGCTGCCATTGCAATAGATGCACCTGATACAATTTCGTAAATTGGCATTTTATTTTGGTATAAATTTACCATTCCGGACTTTATTGTATTTATCCCTTGTAATTTTGCAAAATAGACACCAATTATTGCAGTCAGAAAAATTAAAGAGACGGTGCTTAATGCGCCTATCTGCACTCCTATTTTAATTAATAGGAATATTTCAAGGGCTGGTATCCCAATAAATATTAAAAAAAATGGGTTCATTTGTCTGATACAAAAATATATGATTAATGTATATTTATCAAATTATGAGTAACAGTTTTGGCTATTTAGATATTATATTACTTGGTATGATCGCAGGATTTATTATTTTGCGACTTCGAAGCATTTTAGGGAGAAAAACTGGACATGAGTCCAAAGTATATCCAGGTTTTGCTGAAAAAGAATTTAACATACCGAAAAATGAAGCGAAGCCAGTAAAACAAAATTTAGATATTTTAGAAGGTAAAGATAAAAAAGAATTTCTTAGAGGCGCTGAAATTGCTTATGAAAGCATATTAACCTCTTTTGCAGCTGGTGATCTCATTAAATTAAAAAGTTTACTGTCATCAAATATGTTTTCAAATTTTTCTGAGGCTATAAAGTCTAGAAATAAAGACGGTATAAAATCTGAATTTACATTTATTGGCGTAAAAGAGTCTACTGTAGAAAAATATGAAAAAATTAGTAACAATTTATTTGCAACAGTTAAATTTATTGCAGAAGTTATCTCTGTTAAAAAAGATAAAAATGATAAAATAATAGAGGGAAATCCTGATAAAATTAAGTTCGTAACTGATAGTTGGAAGTTCACTAGAAATATAAACCAAAAAGATCCTAACTGGTATTTGTCTGAAATTATCAGCAAGTGATAAAGAAAAAAGAACTCAATCAAAAAGATAAAGAAACTTGGGAAAATTATATAAAAGACCCATCGGACATATTCGATAAAGAAAAAATCACTTCTAAAAGTACGCAAAAAAGATATCGTTATAAATTTGATTTGCACGGTTTTTCACTGGATGAAGCAAATAAAAAAGTAAAATCAATTATAGAATATTGTGTTAAAAATAAATTCAGAGAATTGTTACTTATTACCGGAAAAGGTATTCATTCGACAAATGAAGCCGATACTTATGTGTCAAAGGATTTAGGTAAATTAAAATATTCTGTTCCTGAATTTATAAAAACAAATTCAGATTTAAACAAATTAATTATTTCAATAAATGATGCTGAAAATAAAGATGGTGGTGCTGGTGCAATAATAATTAAGTTAAAGAATTTATAATATAAACTTCGATAAATCAGTATCTTTTACTAAGTTCCCTAAATTTTCTTGTACATATTTCTGATCAACTGTGATTGTCTCTCCTGCTCTATCAGTTGCGTTGAAGCTAATATCATCTAATACTTTTTCAATAATAGTATGAAGTCTTCTGGCGCCTATATTCTCAACAGATGAATTTACTTCTGCTGAGATTTTAGCAAGCATGTCAATCCCATCATCTGTAAATTCAAGAGTTACATTTTCAGTTTTTAATAATTCTTTATATTGTTTTATTAAACTGTTATCAGGTTCTTTAAGAATTCTTTTAAAATCTTCCTCTTTAAGTGCATCCAACTCAACTCTTATTGGCAACCTACCCTGTAATTCTGGTAATAAATCAGAGGGTTTGGCTAACTGGAATGCCCCTGAAGCGATAAATAAAATATGATCAGTTTTAATGGGACCATGTTTAGTGCTTACTGTTGTTCCCTCTATAAGAGGCAAAAGGTCTCTTTGAACACCTTCTCTAGAAACATCACCTCCAACCCTGTCGCTCCTAGCAGAAACTTTATCAATCTCATCTAAGAAAACAATTCCGTTCTCCTCTGTAGCTTTTTTTGCCTCAGTAATTATTTTATCCTCCTCAATCATCTTGTCTGACTCTTGAGCAACTAAAATATCGTGGGATTCTTTTACTGTCATTTTTTTCTTTTTACCTTTTTTACCACCCATAGATTTTCCTAGAATATCTCCTAAATTTACCATCCCAACATTTCCACCAGGCATTCCAGGTATTTCAAAACTTTTAAGTGGATTTGAGGAATTTTGAACCTCAATTTCAATTTCATTATTATCTAAGTCACCTGTTCTTAATCTTTTTCTAAAACTCTCTCTTGTTGCAACACTTGCTTTATTGCCAACAAGTGCATCTAATACTTTTTCCTCTGCTTTTAACTCTGCTTTGGCTTTAACTTCTTTTCTTTTTTTCTCTCTCTCCATTGCTATAGCGATTTCAATTAAATCCCTGATAATTTGTTCTACGTCTCTTCCTACGTAACCAACTTCTGTAAATCTGGTAGCTTCAACTTTTATGAAAGGAGCCTCTGCCAATTTTGAAAGTCTCCTAGAAATTTCGGTTTTACCAACACCTGTTGGTCCAATCATTAAAATATTTTTTGGAAGAACTTCGTCTCTCATCTCATCTGAAAGCGCTTGTCTTCTCCATCTATTTCTCAATGCAACTGCTACGGCTTTTTTTGCATCTTTTTGACCAATTACGTATCTATCTAATTCAGAAACTATTTCCCTTGGAGATAAAGCACTTACCTTAGAGGACTCTTTTTCTTTTTTTACTACCTTTAAATTTGTTACTTTATTAGTTGGTGTCATATTAAACTTTTTCCACTGTGACGTTGTTATTAGTAAATACACATATATCAGATGCAACCTTAATAGATTTCCTCGCTATATCTTCAGCACTCATATCTGTTTCAGCTAAAACTTTTGCTGCCGCAAGAGCGTAATTTCCACCTGATCCAATCCCAATTATTCCATCCTCCGGTTCTAAAACATCTCCTGTTCCAGAAATTATAAAACTATGTTTTTTATCTGCTACTGCCATCAACGCTTCTAATCTTCTTAAAAATTTATCACTTCTCCAATCTTTTGCTAACTCCACTGCAGCTCTTTGTAAATTACCTGCGTGTTTTTCTAATTTTGCTTCTAATCTTTCGAATAAAGTAAGAGCGTCTGCAGTTGATCCCGCAAATCCAGCTATTACTCCTCTACTCTCAATTTTTCTCACTTTCTTAGCTTTACTTTTTAAAACTGTGTTTCCTAAACTAACTTGTCCATCTCCGGCAACTACAGTCTCACCATTTTTTCTAAGCAAGACGATCGTTGTTCCATGCCATTTTTCAGCTGTATTCATGATGTTATATGTGGAGATTAATTTAGGATCTTCAATAGCAAATCTGATTTATTGATAAAATGTCCGATTATATATATATCAAATATAAATCAGATTTAATTTATGGCGAGAAAAGCGAAAATTAGTAGGAAAACAAAAGAGACCAGCATTGCGGTTTCTGTTAATTTAGACGGAAAAGGCAAATATAAAATTAAAACTGGAATTGGTTTCCTAGACCACATGTTAGAACAATTGTCTAAGCACTCTTTAATTGACTTAGAAGTAAATGCCAAGGGCGATACTCATATTGATTTACATCATACGACAGAGGACACGGGCATAGCTATTGGCGAAGCTATCAAAAAAGCTGCTGGTAATCGAAAAGGAATTACTAGATACGCATCTACAATGATTCCAATGGACGAGACTTTAAGCAGAGTTTCAATAGATGTGTCCAATAGACCTTATTTAATTTGGAAAGTTAATTTACCGGTCGAGAAACTTGGCGAGATGGATACAGAATTGTTTAAAGAATGGTTTCAAGCATTTTCCCAATCTGCTGGAGTTACTTTACACATAGAAAATATTTATGGTGAAAATAGTCACCACAAAATTGAGTCTTGTTACAAAGGTTTAGCTAGATCATTAAAAGATGCATTAGCAATAGATAAAAGAATTAAAAACTCAATACCTTCGACAAAAGGTTCTATTTAATTTTGATGAATGTCACAATTGTTGACTACCAATCGGGCAATATAAGCTCAGTCATTAACTCTTTTACAGAGGTCGCCAAAGGTAAAGTCAATCTAGAAGTAACCTCTGATATTAAAAAAATTAAATCTAGTGATAAAATCGTGTTACCTGGCCAAGGTTCATTTAAAAGCTGTGTTGATTCTCTAAATAAGATTAATGGATTAGTAGACACGTTAAAAGATTTTGCAATTACAAATAAGAAACCTTTATTAGGTATTTGTGTTGGCTTACAGATGTTTGCTGATATTGGTTATGAGGAAGCAGAAACAAAAGGACTAGGTTGGATTTCTGGTAAAGTTTCTAAAATTGATAATCAAAAAGGAAAATTTAAACTTCCACATATCGGTTGGAACGAAATTGAAATTCAAAAAGAAAGTAAAATTTTTAAAGATATAAAAAATAAATCTCATATGTATTTCGTACATAGTTATGAATTTATTCCTGAGGATAAATCAGTCATCTCAGCAATAACAAATTACTCGTCAAAAATTGTCTGTTCTGTCGAAAGAGATAATTTATTTGGAACACAGTTTCACCCTGAGAAGAGTGATAAAATCGGATTAAAAGTAATTGATAACTTTTTAAAATTATAATGAAAATTTTTCCTGCAATAGATATAAAAGACAAGAAATGTGTAAGATTAATCAAAGGTGACTTCGAAAATAAAACTGAATACGAGACTTCACCTATTGAGCAAGCAGCAAAATTTAAAGATCATGGCTTTAAAAACTTACATATTGTTGATCTAGACGGAGCTTTAACGGGTAAAACAGTCAACTTAGATATTATAAAAGAAATAGTAAGTAAATACGATTTGAAGATTGAAATAGGAGGTGGCATTAGATCTCTCGATAATATTAAACAATATGTCGATACTGGTGTTGAGAAAGTAATTTTAGGAAGTGGTGCCATCAAAAATAAAGAATTTTTAAGAGAAGCTTGTCAAAAATATAAAAATCAAATTGCTTTAGGATTAGACGCAAAGGAAGGAAATCTTTCAGTGTCAGGTTGGAAAGAAAATTTAAATGTCAAAACCATAGACTTTCTAAAAGAAGTTAATAGCTATGGAGTGAGCAGAATTATCTACACAGATATAAATAGAGATGGAATGAAAAACAGCCCTAACTTAGACGAGACTATAAAAATTGCAGAACTTTCAAATTGTCCTGTTGTGATTTCAGGAGGTGTTTCATCAATAAATGATATTAAGAAAGCCAAAGAATTAAATAATAAAAAAATTGAAGGTATCATTGTTGGTAAAGCTATTTATGATGGTGATATAAAACTAGATGAATTAGTTAAGGAGATCAGTGCTTAAAAATAGAATTATACCTTGTCTTGATGTAAAGAATGGAAGAGTAGTTAAAGGTATTAACTTTGTCGAATTAAAAGATGCCGGAGATCCAGTCGAACAAGCTAAGATTTATAGTGACGGTGGAGCTGATGAGATTTGTTTTTTAGATATTACTGCATCAAATGAAAACAGAGAGACAATTATTGACGTTGTAAGAAAAACAGCAAAAGAATGTTTTGTTCCTTTAACTGTAGGAGGTGGCGTTAAAACTATACAGAATATAACTGATTTACTTTTAGCAGGGGCAGATAAGGTTTCTATAAATACAGCAGCAGTCAAGGAAGTTGGTTTTGTTAAAAAGGCTTCAAAAAAATTTGGTTCTCAATGCATTGTTGTGGCTATCGATGCCAAAAAAGTTTCAGATTATAAATGGGAAGTTTTTACTCACGGTGGAAGAAATAAAACAGGTATTGATGCTTTAGAATTTGCTAAGCAAGTTGAAACAAATGGAGCAGGAGAAATCCTATTAACTTCTATGGATAGAGATGGAACAAAATCTGGTTATGACGTTGAATTATTAAAATTAGTTACAGATAGCACGAATATTCCAGTTATTGCATCGGGCGGCGTTGGAACTTTAGATCATCTGTATGATGGCATCGTGAAAGGTGGTGCAAGCGCAGTTCTTGCTGCTTCTATTTTTCACTATGGTGAATATAAAATTAGAGAAGCTAAAGAATATTTGAATTCTAAGAATGTATCGGTAAGATTATAAAATGTTTGAAAACCTTGAACAGTTAATGCAAATTATTAGAGAGAGAAAAAATTCTTCTCCCGATAAATCTTATACGAATAAACTTCTCAACGATAAAAGTTTAAGTGTTGCAAAAGTTAAAGAGGAAATAGGAGAGTTAATCAAGGCTGTTGAACAAAACTCTAATAAAATACACGAAGCAGCAGATGTAATTTATCATTTATTGGTTTATCTTGAGGCTAATAATATCAAAGTAGAAGATGTAATGAGTGAACTTAAGAAAAGGCAAAAATGAGCTACGATAAAAATAATATATTCGCAAAAATTCTTAGAGGAGAGATACCTTGTAAAAAAGTTTATGAAAACGATCATGTTTTAGCTTTTCATGATATTAATCCTCAGAAGAAAGTACACGTATTAGTAATACCAAAAGGTGAATATGTTGATTTAGATGATTTTAACAATAAAGCATCTGATAAAGAGATTGTTGAATTAAATAAAGCCGTCACACATGTAGCAAATTTAATGGGCTCTAAAGATAAAGGTTATAGAGCTCTTACAAATATTGGCAGTGATGGAGGTCAAGAAGTTCCTCATCTACATTTTCATGTTTTTGCCGGTGAAAAGATAGGAAAGATGGTAAGCTAATGGTTTCAAGAGTTAAAAGATACTTTTTGGAGATTAAAGATTTTTCAAATTCTATAGATCTAAATCTTCCTAAAAATTATAAAATTGTTTTAGATAACAAAGATAATTTTCATTTAAATAAATTTTTCTACAAGCAAATAGGTTTAGATCATTTTTGGAGAGATAGGTTGTTATGGTCAGATAGTGAATGGGTTAAGTACGTAACAAATAAAAATTTAGAAACTCACGTATTAAAAAAAGGAGAAGATCTCGTTGGATATTACGAACAAGAATATCATCCAGGTTCTAATGAAGTTGAATTAATAAATTTGGGTGTACTTAAAGAATTTAGGGGTTTAAAACTTGGATCGACTCTTGTTAATCATGCTATTGCTAGTGCATCGAGAAAGAATCCAGGAAGAATGTGGGTCCATACTTGTAGCTTAGACCACAAACATGCGCTGCAAAATTATAAGTCAAAAGGTTTTGAAATCTTTAAAGAAGAAGAAATAGATTTTGTTGCTTAATTCATCTCAGGAATTTTAAAGGTTCCTTTTTTAAACACATCATTTTTAGCAACAATTTTCAAAGAGAAATTTATATTATTGTTGTATTGGTCTATGATTTGCCAACCTTTTAAATCTAATGTTTGTTTGTCGAAGAAAACTGTTATCTCATTTTCATCTAAATAAACCAACTTTATAACTCGATCAGATAAATCTAACTTTCCAGATTTTACAATCTCTAAAAGTTTATCTTTATATAAGATATTTAGAAATGGAGATTGTGAAATAGGATAATAATATGTTTTGTTATATCTCTTTTGTGTAATCGCTAACCTTTTTTTATTTATTATTAATTCTTTTTTTTTGTCATCAAAATAATCACATTTTAATTTCCCTGGAAACTCTAAAAGACAACTCCCCTTTTCAGTTTTGTCATTTACTACTTGATCAAAGGTAAATTTTAAAGAATTTAAATTATTTAATTTTTTAACTATTTGATCTTTCTCATTAGCTGAAAGATTTGTTGAAATTAAAATAAAGAATACGAATATTTTAAAGAACTTCACGTTTACCAACATGATTTGCTTTACTGACAATACCTTTTTCTTCCATCATATCAATAATTCTAGCTGCTCTATTATAGCCAATTTGTAATTTTCTTTGCAGGAAACTCGTCGAAGCTTTTCCTTCTGATTTAATTATATCAACTGCTTGTGAATAAAGTTGGTCTTCATCGCCGTCTCCTTCTGCTGCAGAAGAAGTTTCACTACTTGTATGTGCAGTTATTTCATCCATATAATCTGGTTCACCTTGCGCTCTGATACAGTTTACAATTTTTTCTATCTCATCTTCTGAAACAAACGGACCATGAATTCTAACAATTCTATTGGCAGATGACATAAATAACATATCACCTTTACCTAAAAGTTGTTCTGCGCCCTGTTCTCCCAATATTGTTCTACTATCTATTTTAGAGCTCACTTGAAAAGAAACTCTAGTTGGGAAGTTTGCTTTGATTGTGCCTGTTATCACATCAACACTTGGTCTTTGCGTTGCCATGATAATATGAATTCCTGCAGCTCTTGCCATTTGTGATAATTTTTGAATGTAGTTTTCTATTTCTTTTCCAGCAACAAGCATTAGATCAGACATCTCGTCAACTACTACAACAATGTAAGGCATCTTCAATTTATGTTTAGCGTTGTAACCATCAATGTTTCTCACTCCAACTTTGCTCATAAGTTTATATCTGCTATTCATTTCTTTCACAGTCCAAGCTAAAGCAGACGTTGCTTTTTTTGCGTCGGTGATTACTGGAGTTAATAAATGAGGAATTCCTTCGTAAGTAGATAGCTCTAACATTTTAGGATCAATTAAAATAAATTTACAAAGATCCGGATTTAATTTGTAAAGTAATGAAACAATAATCGTATTAATACAAACTGACTTACCTGAGCCTGTAGTTCCAGCAATTAATAAGTGAGGCATTGAAGTAAGATCTCCAACTATCGGCATGCCAGATATACTTTTTCCAAGCGCTATAGGTAATTTGATATCTTTCTTTTGAAACTTTTCGTAAGAGATAATTTCTCGAAGCGATACACTTTCTCTTATCTCGTTTGGTATCTCGATACCTACTGTATTTTTGCCAGGAATTACTGAAACCCTTGCTGATGTTGAACTAGTATTTCGTGCTAAATCTTCAGATAAATTTATTATTTTTGAAACTTTCACTCCAGGTGCTGGTTCAAATTCATATAAACTAACAACTGGACCATTATTAATTGCTTTAATTTTCCCGTTAATACCAAAATCTAAAAGAATTTTTTCCATAAATTCACCATCAGGACGATTTTTATTTAATTCTGTTGCACTAAGTTTTGTAGAACTTTTATCTAAATAATCTATTGATGGTAGTTTATATTTTGATCTTAAATTAGTTGATGGTTTTTCTGATTGAGTTAAGTCATCAAAAGAAAATGATTGTTGTGTTCTTTCAATGATTTCACTTTTCACCCCTGCAGGATCTACTTCTAAATTTACGTCAGAAATAGTATTTTCTTTTCTTCTAAACAATGAAGCTATTATAGAAAAAGTTCCTGTAATTATTTTCTTTATATTTAAATCTGCTGAAAAAATAAAAAAGATTAAAGTAAGCAATAACAAACCATAAGCAGAGTAAGTGTTATCAATATATGGAAACCATGTGCTTAAAAATTCATAACCAATCTTTCCTACAAAACCTGAATTACCATTATCGATAAGCCAGAAAGAATTATTAAAGGTAATATAAATAAAAATGGTACCCAAGACCAAATATGAAACAACTAGAAATAATTTTAAAACTATTCTTTTGATCTCTTTCTGGATGATTAAATTAACTCCCCAAAATAAGAAATTAGCTAAAATTAAAAATGAAACGAGGCCAAAACTCTGTAAGAGAAAATCAGCAATACTACTGCCATAGATACCAAAGAAATTTTTGATCTCAAACTCCCTATCACCATAGACAAATGACGGATCCTCTGGCGAATATGTCGTAAAAGCTATTGCTAAACCTATACTTGTTGAAATTAATATTAGTCCTATAAATTCAAAGGTTCGTTTTTTTAAAAAATTTGTTACACTATTTAAAAAGTTTGTATTCATACCGAATCGTTTACGTACTTTTTACCATTTTTAGGAAAGTGAGAAAAATTTTAATATGACAAAACAGAGAATTTGTATAATTGGAGACGGTCTTTCAGGTTTAATGACTGCTTTAGCGTTGAATAAATTAGAAAGCTTAGAAGTCCACTTAATATCTAGAAAAAACAAGCATTTTACAGATAGACGAACAACAGCTGTTTCTGCCTCTAACTATGATTTTTTTAATAAAGTCGTAGACAAACTCGACAAAAAATTATTTTGGCCTACCAAAAAGATCGATCTTTTCTACGAGACAAAAGATCAGAACATGAATTTCTTAAATTTTAATGAAGATAGTAAAAATCTTATGTATGTTTTTGAGAATAATAAAATTAAAGAATTCTTAATTAAAGAAATTAAAAAGAAAAAAATCAAAACGTTTCAAAAAAATATAAATCAATTAAAAGATTTAGATAGTTATGACGTGAAAATATTATGTTTAGGTAAATCTTCAAAAATCTATCAAAGTATAATTGATAAAAGATCGTTAAATAAAGATTACAAAGAAATCGCTATCACAGGATACGTTAAACACAATTTAAAAAATCTGAATACTGCCCAATATTTTTTACAAGAAGGACCCTTAGCTATACTCCCCTTCTCAAAAAATTATTTTTCTTTTGTTTGGAGTGTAGATAAAGAGTTTTTAAAAAAAGATGTTAATTCACTCGTTAAAACAAAAATTTGTGAAGTCTTAAAAACAAAAAAAATACATATATCTAATCAACAATCATATCCATTGATGCTCAATTTAAAACGAACCTATTATAAAAATGATATTCTTATCTTAGGTGAAGGATTACACACAGTTCATCCTGTAGCTGGTCAAGGATTTAATCTTGTATTAAGAGATATTAATAAATTACAAAAAATTTTTAAATATTATACAGAATTAGGTATGTCTTTAAAAAGCACCCCTGCTTTCGAAGAATTTACTAATAATAGGAAATCTGAGAATATTATTACTGGTATAGGAATTGATCTAACTCACAATTTCTTTAAAAAAAATAAATTATTAGATCCCTTTAAAGAAACAATTCTGAAAAATATTTCAAAAAATAATACTCTTAAGAAAATTAGCAAATTTATTTCTAATCAGGGTTTATCAATTTAATTCAATGAACATTTACGCACTTTCATCAGGCAGAGGTCCGTCAGGAATAGCTATCGTTAGAATCTCAGGTAAAGATACTCTTAAAGTTTGTAAGAATTTAACTAAACTTAAAGAAATTAGATCCAATGAAGTAAATTATTGTAAATTTTATGATCCAAAAAGTGATAAAGTCATAGACCCAGAGGCTCTATTATTGTGGTTTCCTGGGCCTAATAGCTATACTGGCGATGATTTAGCTGAGCTTCAGGTTCATGGTAGTAATGCCGTAATTAACGCTTTATTAAAAGCATTATCAGAACAAGAAAATTGCAGATTAGCCGAACCTGGTGAATTTACAAAGATAGCCTTTCAAAACGACAAAATTGATCTTATAAAAGCTGAAAGTATTGGTGATCTAATTCACGCAGAAACAGAGCTTCAAAGAGATCAAGCCGCTAAATTAGTACAAGGAAATGCTTCAAGTTATTACAATGATTTAAGAGAAAAATTAATAAAATCTCTATCTTATATCGAGGCTAAAATAGATTTTGCCGAGGACGATTTACCAGAAAAAGTTTTAAAAGAAGTACAAAACTCTATTAAAGAAATCTATAAAGATATTCATAAAATAATCGAGGACAATAAAATTGGAGAAAAAATTAGAGATGGGTTTAGAGTTTCTATAACAGGCGAAGTAAACGCAGGAAAATCTTCTCTCTTGAATTTGATAGCAAAAAGAGATGTCGCTATTGTCTCAGATGAAGCAGGTACTACAAGAGATGTAATCGAGTCATATTTAAATATAGACGGCTATCCTGTAATTCTAGCTGACACTGCTGGTATTAGAGATGCAAAAAATGAAATTGAAAAAAAAGGCATATCTTTAGCTTTAGGAAAATCAAAAGAAGCAGACTTAAATATCATTGTTATAGATAATTCTTCAAAAAACATAAATAATAAAATTAAAAAAATGATCAATAAAGACACTATAGTTTTACTTAATAAGTCAGACGTACAAAATAAACAAAATCATAAATTTGATGCAGATACGGTGTTAGCTTCAGTTAAAGAAAATAAAAACATTGATAGTTTGATTAAAAAAATAAAAGAAAAATTAAGTAAAAAATTCACGTCTAATAATACGGCTTTAATCACGAGAGAAAGACATAGAATTAAACTTAATCAATGTTTAAAAGAAATAGATAACTTTCTTAAAAAAGATCAAAATAAAGATCTTGAATTAGCTGCCGAAGACTTAAGAATGGCTACACGACATCTTGGAAGTATTGTCGGTAAGGTTGACGTCGAAGAAATCCTTGGATCGATATTTAAAGATTTTTGTATTGGTAAATAAAATACCTCTTGTATTCCAAATATACGGCGTTACATTCTTCTTATGACAAAACAAAGCTACGATGTAGTGGTAATAGGGGGCGGGCATGCTGGATGTGAAGCAGCAGCAGCATCTGCTAGAATGGGTGTAAATACTGCACTTTTTACACATAAAATAGAAACAATTGGCGAGATGTCTTGTAATCCTGCCATTGGAGGACTTGGAAAAGGGCACCTTGTTAGAGAAATAGATGCTTTAGATGGTGTAATGGGTGTTGTAGCTGATAAATCAGGCATTCAATTTAGATTATTAAACAGAAGTAGGGGTCCAGCAGTTCAGGGACCACGAACTCAGTCAGATAGAGCTCTTTACAAAGAACATATGAAAAAAATTTTACTAAATTACAAAAATTTAGAGGTCATAGCTGATCCAGTCATTAAATTTTTATTTGAGAGAGATAAAATCATAGGTTTTGTATGCCAAAGTGGAAAAGAAGTGAGGACTAGGGAGCTTATATTAACTACTGGTACTTTTCTTAATGGATTAATACATATTGGTGAAACTCAAATACCAGCAGGTAGGTATGATGAGAAACCATCTACAGGTTTAAGTGAACAATTAGCTAAATTTAAAATGCAAATAGGAAGATTGAAGACAGGAACACCACCTAGACTTGATGGTCGTACAATTAACTATGATGATTTAGAAATGCAGCCAGCTGATGATGATCATTACTACTTTTCTTTTCTTACAGAAAAAATTGATAACAAACAAATCAAATGCGGAATGACTTATACAAACAATGAAGTTCATAAAATTATAAGCGATAATATTTCTAGAAGTGCTATGTATTCTGGAAATATAAAAGGTGTTGGGCCACGTTATTGTCCTTCTATTGAAGATAAAATCGTAAAATTTAAAGAGAAACAACATCATCAAATATTCTTAGAACCAGAAGGATTAAAGGACAATACTATTTACCCAAATGGCATATCAACTTCCTTGCCAGAAGAGATACAGCTCAAAATATTGGCTAAAATCAAGGGTTTAGAGCATGTTAAGATGAAAAGAGCCGGATATGCGATAGAGTACGATTATATTGATCCAAGAGAACTAAGTGCCACTTTAGAAACCAAAAAAATTAAGTCGTTATTCTTAGCAGGACAAATTAACGGTACTACTGGTTATGAGGAAGCAGCGGCTCAAGGCTTGATTGCTGGTATCAATGCTGCTTTAAAAATTAAAAAAAAATCTGAGTTTGTTTTAGATAGGTCAACGTCTTACATTGGTGTGATGATTGATGACTTAATTACGAAAGGTGTAACGGAACCTTATCGAATGTTTACCTCAAGAGCAGAATATAGACTAACCTTAAGAGCTGACAACGCAGATCAGAGGTTAACAGATCTTGGTATTAATTTAGATTTAGTTGGACCTGATAGAAAAAAAATATTTTTAGAGAAGAAAAAAAATATTAATTCACTAAATAATTTTTTAGAATCGAAATTTTTGACTCCTAATGAAGCAAAAAAATATGATATTAAAATTGCGATGGATGGAGTTAAAAGATCTTGTTTAGAGGTTATGGGTCAACGAAAAGTAAATATGTCAAAAATAAGGCAGATATTTACTGAAATACCCCCCTTTTCTGAGTTGATAGAAAAGCAGGTTGTAACAGATGCTCACTACATGGGTTATTTGAAGAGACAGGAGCGAGATATTAAGTCTTTTAAGAAAGATGAGTCAGTTATTATTCCTGATAACATAAATTATGAAAATTTAAGTGGTTTGTCTAACGAGGTTAAGACGAAGCTTATCTCTATAAAGCCTAAAACTTTAGGACAGGCAATTAGAATAGATGGTATCACTCCTGCAGCCGTAATAATCTTGTTATCTCATATCAAAAAGTTAAAATTTAAAGCTACTGCTTGATGCAGGATAAAGAAGTTATAAGCTTTCTTCAAAATCAGTTTAAATATAGTGAAAAAAATATATTAGATCTAAAACTATTTATAAATGAATTGCTTAAAGCCAATAAAAAGCATAATTTTATCTCAAAAAGTACCGAAAACGTAATTTGGCACAGGCACATCCTTGATTCAGCCCAATTAGTAAAATTTATCGACTTTTCAAGAGGATCTTTGTCGGATTTAGGTTCGGGAGCTGGTTTTCCAGGTTTGATTTTAGCGATATTTAACAAAAATAAAGACTTTCACGTGAAATTATATGAAAAATCACCCGTAAAAAGAGCTTTTTTGAAGAACATTAAAGATAAATTATCATTGAAATTAGAAGTTTGCGGAAACGTCTACGAAGATCCTATCGACTCAGACTACATAGTCAGCAGAGCTTTTAAGAAATTGGAGGCTATAATACAAGTTTCACGTGAAATCGCTAAAAAGTCACATAAATTGATAATTCTAAAGGGTCAAAACGCACAGGAAGAGTTAAAAAAAGCTTTCAATAAGGAAAAATACGATTATAAACTTGAAAATAGCATAACAAATGAAGATTCTAAAATAATTATAGTCGATTTTAAAAAATGACGACAACAATTTCGGTGATTAATCAAAAGGGCGGAGTAGGAAAAACTACAACTGTAATAAATTTAGCTGCCTCACTGTCCATTATGGGTCAAACAAATCTTGTTATAGATTTAGATCCACAGGGAAACGCCACAACAGGATTTGGTAAAAGTAATAGTGATGAAAGTAAAAATATTTATAATTTATTAATCAAAAAAATTAGTCTTGAGCAAGCGATACAAAAAACTAACATTCAGAATTTAGATATCATTGGATCGCATGTAAATCTATCTGGTTTAGAAGTTGAAACAGCTAACGATTCTAAAAGGGCATTTGTTTTAAAAGAAATATTAGTATCAGAAAAATCAGAATTACTAAAAAAGTATGACAACATATTTATAGATTGTCCACCGTCTTTAAGCTTGCTTACCATTATGTCTTTAGTGGCATCAGATGAGCTATTAGTTCCTTTACAAACAGAGTTTTTTGCTTTGGAAGGAATTACACAGTTAGTAAAAACAATAGATAGAATAAAAGAAAATCTAAACCCCTCACTTTCTATAAGAGGAATACTTTTAACTATGTTTGATAAAAGAAACAAACTTTCATCAGAAGTAGATAAGGAAGCAAGAAATTATTTTAAAGACAAAGTTTACAAAACTGTGATTCAAAGAAACGTAAGATTGTCCGAGGCTCCGTCACATGGTTTACCTTGTGTTATTTATGATAAGAGCTGCGTTGGAAGTAGATCATATTTTAAACTAGCTGAAGAATTTAAAAGTAAAATAGTGAGTGCTGCATGACTGGAAAAAAAAAAGGATTAGGTCGAGGTTTATCAGCGTTATTCGGTGATGATAAACCTAAAGATAAACCTCAAGAAATAAAGCAATTAAACACCGTTTCAATTAGTGATTTAAGTCGAAATCCTTATCAGCCAAGACAATATTTTAGTGAGGAAAAACTTGAAGAATTGGCCAATTCCATAAAAAAGAATGGAATTATTCAACCAATCGCTGTGCGTTTAAATAAAACTGAAACCGGTAAATATGAAATTGTAGCTGGGGAAAGGAGATGGATTGCTGCTCAAAGAGCCGGTTTACATGAAATCCCAGTCAGAATTTTAGATCTAAGTGACGTTGAGTCTTTAGAAGTTGCCATAGTTGAAAATATTCAAAGAGATGATTTAAATCCAATTGAGGAAGCTAGAGGATACAAACGTCTATCTGATGAATTTAAATATGATCATGAAAGTATTTCAAAATTAATGTCTAAAAGCAGAAGTCATATAAGTAACACTTTAAGATTATTATCATTACCAAAAGATGTGATAGCGATGCTTGAGGAAGGATCATTAACATCTGGACAAGCTAGACCTTTAATAGGACTAGGTAACGCATCGAGTATAGCTGAGGAAATTGTATCAAAAAATTATAGCGCGAGAAAAGTTGAATACTTAGTCAAATCTAAAAAAAATAGTAAAATTGAGAGAAAATACGACGCAAATATTGTTAAAGCTCAAGAGAAGATAGAAAAAAGATTAGGTTTAAAAGTTAATATCTCAAATAAAAAAAATAACTCTGGAAGGGTAATAATTGAGTATAAAGATTTGGATCAATTTGCCCTAATCTCTGATTTATTGACTAAGTAGTTGCTATTTCACACAAATCTATTAATATTTTTTTCAATAGTAAACTTTTGTCAATATTATTATTTGATTTAAATTCTAATTCTGTTTTGTAAGTTTTGTTCAAAAAATAATTAATTTTTTTGGTATTCCATTTTTTTGCTTGTGATAATATTACTGGTTTATCTTTCCAAAAAATTGGCGGTTTTAAATTATTAATAGTATTTTCTAAATTTGACGTGTTTGTTTTTTCAAGGATTTCTTTAATTTTATTTAATCTTTGATTGATAATATTTAAATATAAAATATTTTTTTCTGGTTCTAAAATCGTATCACTAAGCAGTTTATTTGTTTTGATTTTATTGCCAAGAATTGCCTCATCTTTTAATAAATTAAAATCCTCGTTTGTTTTTATATTCAACAAAGCTTCAAGTTTATTGGGATCTAGTAATTTATCAGTAAAACATGCAAGTATTTTATCAAGTTCGTTGTTAAGTTTTACTCTATCAAAACCAGTGCAATTCAGAATCATATTGATATTATGATTATCAAGTCCATTAAAATCTTTTAACTTATTGCTTATTATTTTTTTTAATGTAATTTCATTATCTTCGTAGCAAGCAATACAAGCAATATTTTTTTCTTTTTCAAAAAAATTTCTTAATTTTGATTTTTTGTCCAGTGAGTCGGAAAATATAATAATTTTATTTTTGTCAAGTTTATCAATTACATTTTGAAGATCTGGTAATATCTTATCGTTACAATTTTCAATAAATACTATCTTCCTCTCTTGAAAAAGTGATGATGTATTAATTTCATTAAACAAAATATCATTTTCTAATAGGTCATTTTGATTAAGACTTAAAATTAGATCCTTTTTATTATTAGCTTTAACTTTTTTTTTTAACTCTAGTTTTAATCCTAAATTAACACCATGAAATAAAAAAGATTTAAACTCGTTAAATTTATTCAAGTCATTTTCAAATATATAACTCTTAACTATCACTGGCTATGGAATTTAATTGTACTGAAATTTGTTTAAATATTTGATCTGATAAATTCTCAGACATTTTTTTTCATTGTTTAATGTTCCTATTCTTTGACTTGATACTTTATAATCTCCTGACCTTTGAATATCGAAAGATCCTTTGTTAGTACTACCTAAAAGATTGTAAATTATTTCAGCTTTAATAACTAACTTGTATTTTGTTACTTCATTATTAATATTTTTTTCTTTGATACTTCTAATTTTTTTTGTGTTTAATTCAATTATAAATTCATTTTCACTTGATTTAGAAGAACTAAATAAAAGTTTGTTTTTAATTTTATGATTAATTTTTTTTTCACCAGAAAAAGTTATTTCAGTTATTTTGTAACTGTTTCCTTGGCTTTTATCGACTACTTTATAACCACAACCTACAAGCATTAAAGTTAAAACAAATGATGAGATAAATTTACGTATTTTTTTCATTGCTTTTTTAAAATGTAGTTTATTATTTTATTTTTTACGAAAATAGTTTTAATTATTTTTTGTTTTTCTATATATTTTTTAGCCTTAGATTTTTTTAAAATTAATTCTAAAATTTCTCCCTCATCCTTGTCTTTATTAACTACAATAATATCCCTTGTTTTTCCATTGACCTGAACTGCAAAATTAATAGTATTTTTTACATTATTTTTATCTATTATTGGCCATTTATCAGGATTTTCGCATTTTAACAGTTCAAGACATTCTCGTGCTAGGTGAGGCGTAAACGGAACCATTAATTTCATAATATCTATTAGTTTATTCTTAAAGATACTATTATCAATTTTTAGTTTTAAATTTTGGTTTAAAAAATTAAACAATTCATAAAAAAGTGCGATAGAAACATTAAATCTAAATTGCTGAATGGAAATATCAACCTTTTCAATAAAAGTATTAATCGTTTTAATAAATTCGCTTTCAGACTTTTTATCAGAAAAATTTTGCTTTTTCGTAGATAAAGAAAAATTTAAGTTCCAAATTTTTTGCAGAAATTTATGTGCAGCAGCCACACCAACATCCGACCATTGAATATCTTTATCTGGCGGGCTGTCAGAAAGAATAAACCATCTTACAGAGTCAGCACCGTATCGATTAATCATGATTTGAGGGTCAATAGTATTTTTTTTTGATTTAGACATGGACTCAGGAAGACCAACAATAACTTTACTTTTGTCATGTATTTTTACGTACGTATTATCTTTAAGCTTTTCCACTTCTGATGGATATAACCATTCTCCGTTTTTATCTTTGTATGATTCATGGCAAACCATGCCTTGCGTAAAAAGATTTTTAAAGGGCTCAGAAATATTTAATTTCTCATTATATTTATTCAAACCTTTAGTAAAGAAACGTGAGTATAATAGATGTAAAATAGCATGCTCAATTCCGCCGATGTATTGATCAACTGGCATCCAGTAATTAATTTTATCTTCATCGAAAGGGGATTGAGAGTGCTTTGGACTACAAAATCTTAAAAAATACCAAGAAGAGTCTACAAAAGTATCTAGAGTATCAGTTTCGCGCGTTGCTTTTTGACCAGATGCTTTATGCACTGTATTTTTCCAAGAAGGATGTTTATCAAGAGGATTTCCAGAAGTTTTAAGATCGATATCCTCTGGTAATTTAATGGGCAATTCACTTTTCTCGACCGGAACTACAGATCCGTCTTCAAGATAAATCATTGGTATGGGACATCCCCAATATCGCTGTCTTGAAATTCCCCAATCCTTTAATCTAAATAGTGTCTTTTTTTCTCCTAATTTTTTTTCTTTAATAACATCTATTATCTTTTTTTTAGCGTCAGTTATATTTAAACCATTTAAAAATTCAGAATTTATAATTTTACCATCACCACTGTATGCTTCTTTAAGAGTTTTATTATCTTTACCGTTTGAAACTACCTTAATTATCTCTAAATTATATTTTTTGGCAAAATCAAAGTCTCTTTGATCGTGGGCAGGACAACCAAATATTGCACCGGTTCCATAGTCCATCAAAACAAAATTAGCAAAAAATATCGGTATTTTTTTATCTTTTACGAAAGGATGTTGTGCAAATAATTTTGTGTTAAAACCTAGTTTGTCTGCATTCGCTAGCGCTTCCTCAGTTGTGCCCGTTTTATCGCATTCTTTTTTGAATTGAATAAATTCTTTATCATCAGAAAAAAATTTATTTAAAGGATGATCAGTTGAAATGGCCAGGAAGGTAGCACCAAATATTGTGTCTGGCCTAGTTGTAAAAACATTTAATTTTTCTTTTTTTTTATCAATTTGAAAATTAATCTCACAACCGTAGGATTTGCCAATCCAATTTTGTTGCATTAGTTTCACTTTTTCAGGCCATCCATTAAGTGTCTTTAAGTCATTTAATAGATCGTCAGAAAATTTAGTAATGTTAAAAAACCATTGTGAAAGTTTTTTCCGCTCTACAACAGCATTAGATCTCCAACCCTTACCATTTATAACTTGCTCATTTGCTAAAACCGTTTTTTCCACTGGATCCCAGTTTACATACGTTTCTTTTCTGGACACAAAACCTTGATTATAAAAATCAATAAATAATTCTTGTTGGTGTTTATAATATTGCTC